>NZ_JBGLYK010000200.1:0-10398 GCF_047304025.1 Pseudomonas sp. Pseusp97
GCCGAATCCACCGGCATGCCGGCCGGCGTGTTCAACATGATCTACGGCGCCGGCTGACGCTCGGGTTGCGCGTGGTCGATACGCGCGCCGAGGAAGTCGCCGCGGCGCAGCACCTTGGCGAACAGGCGCATCTGGTTCGCGGTGCGCCCACGCTCCCCCTGGATGCGCGTGGCGGGCAATGCGGTCTCGCGGCAGACGATGGCGATGAAGTCGTCGCCGAGGGCTTCGAGTTCAGTGGCGATGGCGTCGAGGAACTGCGCGCGGCGTTCCGGCGACAGGGTGTGGTAGGTCGGGAAGGCGGCTTCGGCGGCACGGGCGGCGGCGTCGACTTCGGCCTCGGTGGCCTGGAGGAATTCGCGGGGCAGGGCTTCGCCGGTGCTGGCGTCGGGGCTCTGCAGGCGGACGGTGCCGGCGCCGATACGCTGGCCGGCGATGAAGTTCTGGGCGGTCATGGGCGGGCTCTCTGGTGCTGGATTTCGGTGCGGCGAAGAGCCCCTCTCCCCAGCCCTCTCCCTGAAGGGAGAGGGAGTGTCCGAGTGGCTTTGGCGGCCGTGCTTTGCTGATGCCTTGGTTGCAGGCGGAGCACGCGGTTTCCCTTTACGCCGAACCAGTCCCCTCTCCCTTCAGGGAGAGGGATAGGGAGAGGGCGCGGGCTGAGCGGGGGCACAGGTGTCCCGGCTGGCACGAAACGCTCTCGACTGTGCTGCGTTTTCCTCAGAGCCCCACATCCGGCAGCTTCGGCCGGTTCGCCAGTGCCTTGGCCATGATGGTCTCCACGTGCTCGCGATCAGCACCCTGCAGCGCCAGGCGCGGCGGGCGGGTGAGGGCGGTGCCGCGGCCGGCGATCTCTTCGCAGAGCTTGATGCACTGCACCAGGTCCGGGCGGGCATCGAGGTGGAGGATCGGCATCAGCCATTCGTAGATCGGCATGGCCTCTTCGTAACGGCCGGCCTTGCACAGGCGGAAGATGGTCTCGCCTTCCTGCGGGAAGACGTTGGACATGCCGGAAATCCAGCCTTCGGCGCCCACCGCGATGCTCTCCAGGACCACGTCGTCGAGGCCGGCGAAGAGGATGAAGCGGTTGCCCACTTCATTGCGCACGTCGATGAAGCGGCGGGTGTCGCCGGAGCTGTCCTTGAAGCAGACGATGTTCTCGCAGTCGGCCAGGGAGATGAGGATGTCCGGGGTGACGTCGTTCTTGTAGATCGGCGGGTTGTTGTAGACCATCACCGGCAGGTCGGTGCTGGTGGCCACGCTGCGGAAGTGCGCGGCGGTCTCGTGGGGCTTGGAGGAATACACCAGCGCGGGCATCACCATGATGCCGTCGACGCCGACCTTCTGTACCGCCTTGGCCACCTGGGAGGCGCCGTGGCTGGTGAACTCGGCGATGCCGCAGATCACCGGCACGCGGCCGCCGGAGGCGTCCTTGGCGACTTCGGTGACGGCCATCTTTTCCTCGATGGACAGCGAGGTGTTCTCGCCCACGCTGCCGCACACCACCAGGCCCGAAACGCCGTCGCGGACCAAGTTGGAGATCACCTTGTGGGTGGCTTCCAGGTTGACCGAGAAATCGTCGTTGAACTGAGTGGTCACCGCGGGGAATACGCCACTCCAATTGACCTTCTTGCTCATGGTTGTCTCCATTGTCGTATTTCGTATACGAAAGTCCTGGGAAGCTTCCCTGAAATTTCGTCGTAGAGTGCCGCTACGCGGCGAATCAAGGGTGAATCTGGGAAATCTCAGTAACCGTTCGGCCAGGTATCCGAGAGCCGGTAGCCTTCGGGCCACGGGTCGGAAGGGTCGAGAAGGTGCTGGTGGGTGCCGGTGATCCAGGCGCGGCCGGAAATGCACGGATGAATCGCCGGTTTGCCGCCGACGCTGGTAAGGCCGTCGATGCGGCAGTGGAACTTGGAATCGATGATCGAGTGGCCGACGAAGCGCTCGCCGTCCTTCAGCTGGCCCTTGGCATGCAGCACCGCCATGCGCGCCGAGCAGCCGGTGCCGCAGGGCGAGCGGTCGATCTTGCCGGGGCGGATGACCACCGCGTTGCGGCCGTGCAGGACGCCTTCTTTTCTTTCGACAGGCGCGGTCAGCTGGCAGAAGGAGATGTGCGCCCAGTCGTGGTTTTCCGGGTGCTTGAAGCCCAGTTGCTGGTTTGCCGCCTGGGTGATCTTCAGGCCGGTGGCGACCAGGTCGGCGGCCTCCGAGGCATGCAGGGTGAAGCCCAGGGCGTGGGCGTCGGCGAGCACGAAGCTGTCGCCGCCGTAGGCGGTATCCACCTGCAGCGAGCCCAGGCCTTCCACTTCGATCCAGGCGTCGAGCTGGTCGGCGAAGGAGGGCAGGTTGCGCACTTCCACGCGCTGCACCTTGCCGTCCTTGCAGTCGGCCACGGCCTCGATCAGCCCGCCGGGGGCTTCCAGGGTCAGGCGCGTCTGCGGTTCCTGCATCGGCAGGATGCCGCTGTCGAGCAGCACGGTGCTGACGCACAGCGAGTTGGAACCGGACATGGGCGGCACGTCGGCCGGTTCCATGATGATCCAGCCCATCTGTGCGCGTGGGTCCTTCGGCGGCACCAGCAGGTTCACGTGGCGGAACACGCCGCCGCGCGGTTCGTTGAGGACGAAGTTGCGCAGCACGTTGTCGCTGGCGATGAAGCGCGACTGCGCCCACACGGTATCGCCCGGCGGCGGGGCGACGCCGCCGACGATGACGTCGCCGACCTCGCCCTCGGCATGGCAGCTGACTACGTGGATGATCTTGCTCGAACGCATTGCTGTCTCCTGGTTCCGTGCCGGGCCGCCCTCTCCCCAGCCCTCTCCCTGAAGGGAGAGGGGGCAGGTCGTGCCGGCTGACGCTGTAGTTTTATCCTGCTCCGATCAGTCCCCTCTCCCGCGTGCGGGAGAGGGTCAGGGAGAGGGGCTCTTGTCTGTCAGTTCACCGACCTCAGAAACTCCGCCGTCTCCGCCCGCTGCGGGTTGCCGATCACCTGCTCCGGTGTGCCGATCTCGTGCACCAGTCCTTCGCGGAAGAACGCCACGCGGTCGGATACGTCGCGGGCGAAGCGGATCTCGTGGGTCACCAGAACCATGGTCATGCCCTCTTCGGCGAGCAGGCGCATGGTGTCGAGCACCTCGCCCACCAGCTGCGGGTCGAGCGCCGAGGTGGCTTCGTCGAACAGCATGTAGTCCGGCGACATGGCCAGCGCACGGGCAATCGCCATGCGCTGCTGCTGGCCGCCGGAAAGCTTCTGCGGGAACACCTTGAGCTTGTCGCCCAGGCCCACGTGCTTGAGCTGTTTCACCGCCATCGCCTCGGCCTCTTCCTTCGACAGGCCGAGCACCTTGCGCGGGGCGAGCATGACGTTCTCCAGCACGGTGAGGTGCGGGAAGGCGTTCCACTGCTGGAAGACGATGCCGATCTTCTGCCGCAGCTTGTTCAGGTCGGTGGTCCTGGCGTGGACCTCGATGCCGTCGACGCGGATCTTGCCGCGCTGGATCGGCTCCAGGCCGTTGATGCACATCAGCAGGGTGGACTTGCCCGAACCCGAGCCGCCGATGATCGAGACCACTTCGCCTTTCTTCACGGTCAGGCTCACGCCCTTGACCACTTCCAGATCGCCGTAGGCTTTGTGCACGTTGTCGATTTCAATCATTTTCCTGCCACCTTTGTTCCAGCCGGGCACCGAGGCGCGCCACGACCCAACTCATGAGGTAATAGATGACCCCGGCGATGCACAGCACCAGCAGGGGTTCCTGGATGCGCGTCACGATGGTCTGCGAGGCGCGGAGCAGTTCGACGATGCCGATCCACATGACCAGCGCGGTGTCCTTCATCACCCCCAGCACCAGGTTCAGCCAGCCGGGGAAGGCCACCCGCGCCGCCAGCGGCAGCACGATGTAGCGCAGGTCCTGCCAGTAGGTGAGGCCCAGCGAGCGGCTGGCGCGGCGGATGTTCGGGCCGACCGCGAGAATGCCGCTGCGGATGATCTCGGTGCAGAACGCCGCCGCGTAGACGCCCAGTACCAGGCAGCCGACGGTGAAGGCGCTCCAGTTCAGGCCGACGATGCTCTTCAGCGAGTTGAACAGCACGAACTGGATCAGCAGCGGCACGCTGCGGAAGATGTCGAGGAACCAGCCGACCGGCATCGTGGCCCGCGGCAGGGCGGCGCGCAGCCAGCCCAGCACGATGCCGGCGAGGGTGCCGATGAGCATGGCGCCGACGGTCAGCTTGACGGTGACCCAGGCTCCTTGCAGCAGGAACATCAGGTCGTTGAGGGTGAAGCTCGTGGAAAACATGCGCGCTTCTCCTAGTAGCGGAACAGCCGCCAGCTCAGCAGGCGGGCGACCGCCACGATGACCTTGGCGATGAGGTAATAGAGCACCGCGGCGAGGGCGAAGTACTCGAAGGTGCGGAAGGTGCGCACGTTGAAGTCCTGGGTCACGCCGGTGAGGTCGTTGTTCAGGCCCACCACCACGCCCAGCGAGGTCATCAGCACCGCCCAGACCATCTGGTTCGTCAGCGGGTAATAGACGATGCGCAGCAGCTGCGGAACGATGATCATCCGGTACGCCTGGAAGGCGCTCATGCCCAGCGAGCGCGCGGCGCGCATCTGGGTGTCCGGCACGGCCTTGAGGCCGCCGCGGAAGTTCTCCGCGAGGTAGCCGGCGTTGTTGAAGGTGATCCCCGCCAGCAGCGCCGCCCAGGAGCTGACATGCAGGCCGAAGGAACCCAGGCCGAAGTACAGGATGTAGATCTGGAACAGCGACGGGGTATTGCGGGCGATGGATACCCAGGTGTCGGCGAAGCCCTTCAGCCACGGGTTCTTCATCTGCCGCATGACGGTCAGCAGCAGCGCAATGAGCACGCCCAGGACCATCGACAGCGCGGCGGTTTCCAGGGTCACCCAGGCGCCGCCGAGCATGTCCGGCAGGGCTTTGAAGGCGGACCGCCAGTGGAAGCTGTAGTTGAACATCAGCGCACCCCCTCGCTCAGCCAGCGCGGCACGCCGCCGTCGGCGCGAGTGCTGCAGGCCGCCTCGACACAAGCGGCAAGACTGCCGAAATGCACCTGGCGACCAGCGAGGCCCGGACCGTAGTGGGCGTACTTCGCCGAATTGGTCATCAGCGTGGTGCACTGCGGCGGGATCACCGGCTCGCCGATCATGCACCAGCAGGTGTCGTTGAGCAGCTGCGCGCCGAAGTCTTCCAGCACCTTCACGTCACCGGCGGCGCGGGCCTTCTCCTGCACGGCGCGGCCAAGGGTGATGACCAGCGCGACGTCCGGATGCTTGCGCCGTCCGGCGACGAGCTTCGCCAGTTCCGCGCATTCGCTGGCGGAGAAGTGCGGGTTGCCCAGCGAGACCAGTTGCACACCCGGTTCGCTGGCGTGGTCCAGCTCGCGCCAGGAGGCGATGAGGTCCGCCGGGGTAACGCGCAGGTGTTGCAGCGGTGCCCTGTTGCCCAGGGCCGTTGCCGCGTCCGACGCTTCCGGCGTCACGCCGGCGATGTGGAACATCGGTGCGGCGGAGGTGGTGGCGAAGGCCGCGCCGAAGGCTTTCAGCGCGTCGTTGTCCGGAGCCAGTGGTTGCAAACCGTCGACCACCGGGATGCGCGAGCCGCACAGTGCGCCGATGTGGTAGCCGAGCAGCGGGAAGAGCGATTCGTCATGCTCGGCCGGCAGCTCGACATCGATCCGCAGGGTGGCCAGCCGGCCTTCGTCGCGGTGGCTGCCGACGTTCGGCGCGCGGCCGGTGAGGGCGATGCAGATGTCGAGGTAATCGGGGTATTTCAGGGTCCGCGCGCCGAGCACGCTGTTGGCGTACACCACGGCGTTGGACTCGGCCCAGACCACCTGTTCGCCGAGGCTCGGTTTGCTGTCCAGCAGGTAGGGCGCGCAGGTGTAGCTCATCTGCGCGCCCATCTCCATGTAGGCATCGCCCAGCGCGGCGGCAGGTTCGCCAAAGGCCTTGTCGACGCCCAGCTCACGCCAGCGGCGGTGGTCCACGGAGATGGAATTGAGCGTGGTCGGCACCTTCACCTGGCCGCCCCAGTCCGCCAGCTGGCGGGCGAAGCGCAGGCTCGCCGGACCGGTATAGATGCAGCCGTCGATGTGCGCCTGGGCGACATCGAGCAGGTCCTTGGCGCCTTGCAGCGCGGCCATGCGCAGGACGATCTGCATGGCGGCCTGGGCGGCCTTGCCGTGCTTGCCGTCGAGCAGTTCATGGTCGCCGGCACTTAGTGCCAGGCCATCCGGCAACGGGCCGGCGTCGCTGGCCATCACGCCCTGCCAGCCATCGGCAGGGCGCTCGGCGGTGAGTGTGACCTGACCGTCTTCGATACGGGCCCAGCCGCCCGCGGACAACTGCTCGAAACCCTCGCGCCCAAGGCACAGCACCGGGATGGAGCGGCCGAACAGTACCTGCGCCACCAGTACGCCGAGGGTGAGGATCTCGTCCGGCTCGGCCAGCAGCAGGGCTGCCGGCGCGTGGCCGTTGAGCAGCAGCTCCAGCATCACGCTGCTGCCGGTACAGGAGCCGCGTCCGCTGGGAATCGCCAGCACCCGGCCGGGCAGGAAGCTGCCGGACAGCGGGTGGTGGCGGTCGATGACCTCGCCCGTGAAAGGCTCGACGCCTCCCCAGAAGCTCAGCCCGGTGGCGGCGGGCAGTAGCGCCCCTTCGGCGCTACCCCCCATCAGGACCCGCCCTGTGAGGCGTGAGTCCTGCACCCTTGAAGCCTGCATCGAAGACATGTTGCGCCCGCCGTCAGTAGTACACGTGGGGAACGGTGAGGTCGACCGGGGCGCCGCCGACCCACTTCTCGTACAGCTCGGCGTAGCGGCCGGTGCGGACCTGCTGGTTGACGAAGAGGTTGAGGTAATGGATCAGGCCGTACTCGTTGCGCGCCGCGGCCAGCGACACGTAGTCGATCACGTAGGGCGCGTTGCCCACGACCTTCAGCCCCTTGTACTTGCCGGACTTGAGGGTGGAAGCGGCGACGGTGTTGGTCACCACGGTGGCGTCGATGTGGCCCTGGGCGACGGCCAGGATGGTGTCGTTCTGGCTCTGGTAGGCGCGGAAGGAACCCTTGCCGCCCCATTTCTTCACGTCCTTCTCCAGCGCGATGGCCTCATAAGTGCCGCTGGTGTTGCCCACCGGGCGGTCCTTGATGTCCTCGTACTTGGTGATGCCGGTGTCCTCGCGGGTCAGCACCACCATCTGGAAGGCGAAGTAGGGGATGGTCAGGGCGACCGTCTTGGCGCGCTCCAGGGTGTCGGAGGTGGAGGCGACGATCACGTCGGCGCGGCCGGAAACCAGTGCGGGGATACGATCCGGGAAGGGCGTCTCGACGACTTCGGCGGTCACGCCCAGCACTTTTGCCAGGTCGTTGCAGTAGTCCACATCGAAGCCGACCGGGTTGTTCTGCGCATCGCGCGAGCCCATCGGTGGGAAGTCCAGGGTCACGGCGCAGCGCAGCTTGCCGGATTCGATGATGTCGTCGAGCTTGTCGGCCTGGGCCTGGCTGGCGAGGAACACAGCGGTGAGGGCTAGAGCAATTCGGCTGAATTTCATGGGGGCCTCTCTGAGTCAGTGTTGTGCAGCAGTTTTTGTATTATGGATTTCGTATACGATATTTCTTAGAGCAAGGCATGTGCCAGAAATGGCCGGGCGTGACTCATGGGTCGCAGAGCCCGGTATTTGAGGGATTGGCTGTCGGCTGCCTTCCGAAACATCCGTAGGCGTGTTCCGGGCGCTGTTACCGAATGAAGCAGAGGCGTGTTTCGGTGCCCCTTATGGGAGCACTTGGCGGACTTTTGCGGCGTGGCGGGAAAGAGCGTTCGCGAGCAAGGGCTAGGCGCCCCCCTCGGTCCTACGAAGAGCGCCGGTGTAAACCTGTAGGAGCGAGCTTGCTCGCGAAGCGCATTCCGCAGTCGCCCCCGGTGAACGCATTCGTAGGATGGGTCGGGCGGCGTTCCGCGAGCTTGCGATACCCATGCTGTCCCGCGTGCCGCCTCCTACGAAGAGCGCCGGTGTAAACCTGTAGGAGCGAGCTTGCTCGCGAACTGCCCAGGCACGTGCGCAGGGCCTGCGCCGCATCGCCTCCGTAGGGCGCATTAAAGCGGCACGCTTTATCCGCCATTTCCGCGGTTGGTCTGACGGCGGATAACGCCGTAGGCGTTATGCGCCCTACCGGGCTCGTCAGTTCGGAGTGGATTGGGATTCGCGGTACTGCGTCGGCGACAGCCCGGTCAGCGCGCGGAATTGCCGGCTGAAGGCGCTGTGGTCGGTGTAGCCGCAGCGCAGGGCGATCTCGGTGATCGGCAGGTCTTCGCCCAGCAGGCGGGTGGCGGCGCCCAGGCGTGCCTTGTGGATCATCTGCCGCGGGGTGAGCTGGAAGATGCGCTTGCAGTGGCGCTCCAGTTGGGCGACGGACAGCCCGGCCAGCGCGGTCAGCTCGCCGAGGTTGATCGGCTTGTCGAAGTGCTCGCGTATATAAGCATCCACCGTCGCCAGGCGCTGGTACGCCGGGTGCGTGGACTGCGCGGCCTGCAGGTCGCTGGAGATTCCCGCCATGCCGATCACCGCGCCGTGGGCATCGCGCAGCGCCAGCTTGTGGGTCAGGCACCAGCCCGGCTCGCGGCCGGGATAAAGATGCAATTCCAGCTGGTCGCTGAGCTGGCCGCCGGTTTCCAGCACGCGGCGGTCCTGCTCGGTGTAGACCGGGCCGAAGCGCGAGGGGAAGACTTCCTCGGCGGTGCGTCCGAGCAGTTCGTTGGCGTCCTTCACCCCGCAGCGCCGCGCCAGGGTCTGGTTGACCAGCACGTAGCGCGCCGCGGTGTCCTTGATGAAGAACACCACGCCGGGCATGGCATCGAGCAGCGGGGAAATCTGCCGGAAGGTCTGCAGCAGGCTGTCCAGGTCACGGGCGCCCTGGGGGATCAGGTCGTGCATCGGCAAATGGGTCGGCTGTCGGAACATGGCGGAAGGTACGCTGCAAGGTGGCGAGGTGGCGGGGCGCTGTCAACTCGCCGGGCGAAGGCGGAAGGCTTTATCCGCCGACCTGGCTTGGGTATGCCGGTGCCTCGCGGTTGTCCGCGCCGCGTCGGCGTGCTGGAGTAGCGGCCGAATTTTCCACGTTGAGTACTGACCATGTCCCGAGCCCAGCGCCTGCTCGACCTCCTGCAGATACTGCGGCGCCATCGCCTGCCCGTGTCGGGGCGACAGCTCGCCGAGGAACTGGGCATCAGCCTGCGCACGCTCTACCGGGACATCGCCACTCTGCAGCAGCAGGGCGCCGACATCGAAGGCGAGGCTGGCGTCGGCTACGTGCTGCGGCCCGGCTTCGAACTGCCGCCGCTGATGTTCTCCCTGGAGGAAATCGAGGCGCTGGTGTTGGGCATGCGCTGGGTCAGCCGGCATGGCGACCGGGGCCTGGCCTCGGCCGCGCGTGATGTGCTGGCCAAGGTCGGCTCGGTTCTGCCGGCCGATTTGCGCCTGGAACTGGAGAGCAATGCCCTGCTGGTGGGCAGCCGACCGGTCGAAGGCGTGCCGGACGAGTTGCTGGGGCAGGTGCGCGAGAGCATCCGCCGGCAGAGCAAGCTGCAGTTCGCCTACCGGGATGCAGCCGGCCAGCTCACCGAGCGCGTGGTCTGGCCCTTCGGCCTGGGTTACTTCGAACAGGTTCGGGTGGTGATGGCCTGGTGCGAGTTGCGCCAGGACCTGCGGCACTTCCGCCTTGACCGCATGGAGCGGGTCGCCAGCCTGGCGGAGCGCTACCCGCGCCGACGCCAGGCTTTGCTCAAGGACTGGTACGCGCACCACGCCATCGCGGCGCAGTGAACGACTGCTGCCAGAAACTGACAGTGACTGGCCATAGCCTGCAATGGCCGGCAACGAGGCCGGCCCATTCAACAGGAAGGAGTTTCCATGGTCAGCCCGAACATGATCATTTTCTACGTCGACGATGCCCAGCGCAGCGCCGGCTTCTACGCGGAACTGCTGCAGCGCGATCCGGTGGAGAATACGGCGACTTTCGCCCTGTTCGTCTTCGACAGCGGCCTGAAGTTCGGCCTCTGGGCGCGCACCGGCGTACAGCCGGGCGCCGAGGCGCAAGCCGGTGGCAGCGAACTGGGTCTTCCCGTGCAGAGCCACGCCGAGGTGCTGCGCCTGCACCGTGACTGGCAACAGCACGGCGTCGAGATCATCCAGCCGCCCACCCGGATGGACTTCGGCTACACCTTCACTGCACTCGACCCGGATGGTCATCGCCTGCGCGTCTTCTGCTTGAGCTGAGCCTTCCCTGCCATCGCTGGGCCCTTCAGTCTTCGGCCAACTGCAGCAAGGTTTCCACCCGCGCCGGGCTGAAAGGCGGGCGCGGCGGCGAAGCAGCTGTTCGGCTGGCA
>NZ_JBGLYK010000201.1:0-10361 GCF_047304025.1 Pseudomonas sp. Pseusp97
GCCGGCCATCACGCCGGGGAAGATCGCCGGCAGCAGTACGCGGCGCGCGGTGATGAACCACCCGGCGCCCAGGTCGATGGAGGCTTCGAGGATCGAGTAGTCGAAGTGCTTGAGCCGGGTGCGCACCACCGCGCAGACGAAGGCGATGTTGAACACCACGTGGCTGAGGATGATCGAGTGCAGCCCCAGGCTCATCTTCAGCAGGTTGAAGAAGCTCAGCAGCGCGATGGCCAGGACGATGTCGGGGATGATCATCGGCGCCATCAGCAGGGTGTCGGCGAGGTTCGCGCCTTTCCTGCCGGGGTTGTTGCGGGCGCGCATCTCCACCCCGAGGGCGAGGAGCGTGCCCAGCACGCAGGCGATGAAGGTGGAGGTCAGCGCGACGATCAGGGTGTTCAGCGCCGCGTGCTGGATCGAGGCATTGGCCAGCAGCTTGGCGTACCACTTCAGCGAGGCGCCACCCCAGGCGGTGGGCAGGCCGCTGGCGTTGAACGACAGCAGGATCAGCACCAGGATCGGTACATAAAGGAAGGCATACACCAGCCACAGGTGCGTGCCGAGGGCGATGCCGGAAGAATTACGCATGACGTTCGCCCTCCGCGCCCTGGGCCCGGCGCGAGACCATGGCCTGGATGAACAGCAGCAGCATCATGATGCCGATCAGGAAGAAGCTCAGCGCCGCGCCGAACGGCCAGTCCCGCGCGGTGAGGAACTGCGCGTAGATCAGGTTGCCGACCATCTGCACCTGCTTGCCGCCGAGCAGGTCGGCGGTGATGAAGTTGCCGATGGAGAGCACGAAGACGAACACCGCGCCGGCGGCTACTCCCGGCACCGACAGCGGCAGGATCACCCGGCGGAAGGTGGTCCAGCCGGACGCGCCGAGGTCGCGGGAGGCTTCCCAGAGTTCGTTGTCGATGCGCGACAGCGAGCTGTAGATGGCGAGGATGACGAAGGGGATGTAGTTGTAGACCAGCCCGAGCACCACGGTGGCATCGGTGTACAGCAGGCTGATCGGTTCGCCGCTGTAGCCCAGCAGGCTGAACAGGCGATTGAGCAGGCCTTCGCGGTTGAGCAGCACGATCCAGGCGTAGGTGCGGATCAGGTAGTTGCTCCAGAACGGCAGCATCACCAGGAACAGGTACACCGCCTGGCGACGCGGCGTAGTGCGGGTGATCGCGTAGGCAGCCGGGTAGCCGATGAGCACCGCGAACAGCATGGCCAGGCCGGCGATCTTCGCCGAGCGCAGGAGGATGTCGAGGTACAGCGGGTCCACCGCGCGGCGGTAGTTTTCCCAGGTGAACACGTAGTCGATGCCGCCATAGGCACCGCGCTCGAGGAAGCTGTAGACCAGCACCAGAAGGCACGGCAGCAGCAGGAACAGGGCCAGCCAGCCAAGGCCGGGCGCGAGCAGCCAGGCCGAGAGTTTCCGGTCGGCGGACAAAGCGGTCATGCGTAGTTCCCCCAACCCCACGCCAGGCGGGGTGCTTCAGGGTTATTCCGGAGAGTTTGCGGGGCGCCGGCGCGGCGCCCCATCGGCCTTACTGCGCCGCCATGATCTCGGTCACCGCGCGGGTGTAAGCCTTCTGCGTGGACCCGCCGACGTCACGCAACTGCTGCTGCTTGACCAACTTGGCCGGCGTGGTGGTGAGGTTCGGGTACTTGGCCAGCAGGTCCGGCTTGAGCGTCGCCATCGCCGCCTGGTTGGGCACTTTGTAGAGGATGTTCTCGGCGACCCAGGCGTGGTTTGCCGGCTCCAGCATGTAGTTGATGAAGCGGTACGCGGCGTCGGGGTTCTTCGAGCTCTTCAGCACGACCATGGTGTCCACCCAGAGGTCGGAACCCTCCTTGGGCACCACGAACTTGATCGACTCGTTGGCCTGGGTGCCGTAGTTGCACCAGCCGTCCCAGGCGTGAGCCATCAGCGCTTCGCCCGAGGCCAGCTTGGAGTAGAAGGTGGTGTCGTCGAAGGACAGCAGGCGCTTCTTGGTGGCGATCAGCTGGTCGCGCACCGCGTTGATCTGGTCCGGGTTGCCGTCGTTGACCGACCACCCGTTGGCCAGGAAGCCCGCGCCCAGCAGCCAGCGGTCGGTGGCGAGCATGGTGGTCTTGCCCTTGAGGGCATCGGAGGGCTTGAGCAGGTCGCTCCAGCTGGACGGCGCCGGGCTGACCTTGTCCGAGCGGTAGCAGATGCCGGTAGTGCCCCAGGTGTAGGGCACGGAGAAGTGGTTGCCGACGTCGTACTCGAGCTTCTGCGCTTCGGGGTAGAGATTCTTCAGGTTCGGCACCTTGGCCGGATCGATCTCGGCGAGCAGGCCCTGCTTGTGCAGTATCTCGGCGAAGGGCGAGGAAACGAACACCACGTCATAGCCTTCGCCGCCGGAGGCCATGAGTTTGCCCATGATTTCTTCGTTGGTGGCGTGCAGGGATTTGTCGGCTTCGAGCCCGGTGGCTTTCTGGAACTTCTCCAGGTTGTCCGGGGCCATGTAGCCGTCCCAGATGGAGATCACCAGATCCTTGGCGCTGGCCGTGGTGGCGGACAGCGTGAGTGCGAGGGTTGCCCCTGCGTAGAGCATGGTCTTCAGCTTCATCTTGCGCACCTGACGATTGATTGTTGTTGTGTCGACGGCAGCGGAACGAAAAGCGTACTACATGTCTTTTTTTCAAAATAAAAACCGAACAACTGGCGAAGTCAACCATTTCTTGCATTCTTGTTGGAGCACCCACGCTGTGGCATAACGGGTCGCCCTGAATCCTGGGCCTGCTGGAGAGCTCCCGCTTGAGCAAGGACATCGAGAAAAGACCCCGTACCAACCACCTGGAACTGGCCCGGCGGATCATCGAGCACGCCCAGGACACAGGACTGGGCGATGGCGACGGGCTCTCCGAGCAGCAACTGGCGCGCACCTTCGGCGTATCGCGCACGCTGATCCGCGCAGGGCTGGACCTGCTGCTGGAACAGCAACTGGTGGCCCACGAGCCGGGCAAGGGTTATCGCCTCGCCGCCGACCCTTCCGCCCAGGTGCTCGGCCCCGCCCTGCCCCAGGCCGAGGAACAGGCGCTGGCCGCCTCGGTGCTGCGAGACCGGATGGCCGGGCGGCTGGGCAACAGCCTCAGCGCCAGCGAGCTGATGCGCCGCTACGACATCAGCCGCGCGGCCGCGCAGAAGGTGCTCGCGCAGCTCAGCGAAGACCAGGTGCTGGAGCGCGGCGCCGGGCAGAGCTGGTCGTTCCGCCCGCTGCTGAACAACCTCGCGGCGCTGGAAGACAGCCTGCGCTACCGCCTGATCCTCGAGCCGGAGGCGCTGCTGGCGCCCGGCTTCGATCCCGACCTTGCGCGCCTAGCCCTGCTGCGCGGCGCCATGGAAGAACTGCTCGGCGCCCCCATCGAACGCTTCGATGTGGCGCAGTTCCGCGAGCTGGACATCGGCTTCCACGAGCTGATCGCCCAGGGCTGCGGCAACCGCTTCGTCGGCGACGCCCTGCTGCAGCACCAGCGCCTGCGCCGCCTGCCCAACCTGCTGCCGATGGTCAGCGTGCACCGCCTGCAGGAAGCCCTGCGCGAGCACCTGCGGATCATCGAGCAGATCGAGCGCGGCCAGCTGGAAGTCGCCGCCGACCTGATGCGGCTGCACCTGCGACTGTCCTTCGCGCAACGTCCGCAGACCGCCAACCGCGGCATTCCGCAGTCGTTCGCCCTGGGGCGTCGCTGATTATTTTTAATTCACCGTGTTTTTTTTAACGAAAAAATGCAGTATCAGTTTCACGCAATGCCCGTGAGCAACACCCGGATGTGCCCATGACGCAAAGAACAAGAACCATCGCCTTCTTCCCCGAGGCCAGCTTCGGCGCCGCGCTGAACTGCATCGGCATCGCCCAGGCCCTGCGCGAGCTCGGCGCCCGCCCGGTGTTCATCTGCCATGCGCACTTCCAGGGCATCTTCGCCGAGTACGGTTTCGCCGAGTACCCGCTGCAACTGGACTCGCCGCTGTCCGCCGCCGACCACCAGCACTACTGGGAGCGTTTCATCGAGCGCAACGTGCCCTACTTCGACCAGTCGCCCCTGGCGCAGATCGACAGCTACGTGGCGCCGGCCTGGGAAGCCATCATCGACACCGCCATCGAGTCGGAGAAGCCGCTGCAGCAGTTGCTCGCCCGGCTCAAGCCCGATGCCATCGTGCTGGACAACGTGGTCAGCTTCCCGGCCATCGCCGCCGCCGGCTGCCCCTGGGTGCGCATGGTGTCGTGCGCGGAAACCGAACTGCCCGACGCCGCCGTGCCGCCCTATCTGTCCGGCGCCAGCAGCAGCGATGCGCAGGCCTGCGCCACCTACCGCGAGCACTATCTGCAGGCCACGAAGCCGGCGCACGAGCGCTTCGCCCGCTTCCTCGCCGAGTGCGGTCACCCGCCCCTGCCCGCCGGCCAGTTCCTCGAGGATTCGCCCTGGCTCAATCTGCTGCTGTCGCCGACGCCGGTACGCTACGAGCGCGAAAAACCGCTGTCCGTCGAGCGCTACCTGTACCTCGACGGCTGCGTGCGCAGCGAGGCGCCTTACATCCCGCCGCAGTTCCCCCGGCATGACGACGCGCCGCTGATCTACGTGAGCTTCGGCAGCCTGGGCGCCGCCGACGTGGCGATGATGCGCCGGCTGATCGACGCCGTGGCGCAGCTACCCTACCGCTTCCTGATCAACGTCGGCGCCTACCGCGAGCACTACGATACGGTGCCGGACAACGTCTACCTCGACAGCTGGTTCCCCCAGCCGGCAGTGCTGCGCGAGTGCCAGCTGTTCATCCACCACGGCGGCAACAACAGCTTCTGCGAAGCGCTGTATTTCGGCCTGCCGTCGGTGATCATCCCTTACTGCTGGGACGGTCACGACAACGCCCGGCGCGCCGAGGAAGTCGGCGTGGCGCGCTACCTGCCGCGCTTCGAGGAGCCACTGGCGGCATTGCCCGCGGCCCTCGCCGAACTGCTCGCGGACAAGGCCATGGCGCAACGCCTGGCCGCCGTACGCGAGCAGATGCAGGCCTCGCGTGGTACCGAGGCGGCGGCGCGGGCGATCCTGGATATCTGTTCGGACTAATCCCGGGCCTTTCGATCACGCCAGGTCCATCCGCCTACGGATGGGCCGCCGCTCCCTCGCCGCCTCATGCCGGACGCGAGACAGCAGCGCCTTCGATTTGCACATCGCCATAAAAATTGTAGAGTTACCTACTTCTTACGTTTGGAGCTCTACAAATTGCCTTGGCTCCTCCTGGTTCTCGGCCTTCCCACCGCGAACGCCACTGAGCGCATGCGTGCCTGGCGCGCCCTCAAGGCTTGCGGAGCGGCGGTGCTGCGCGACGGCGTCTACCTGTTGCCCGAACACAGCACAGGCCGCGAGGCACTCGAGGCGATTGAACGCGAGGTGCTCGCCATCAACGGCACGGCCCACCTGTTCTCCCTCGACGCACCCGAACAGCGCTTCGCTGCGCTGTTCGACCGCAGCGAGGAATACAGCCGGCTTCAGGAGCAGATCGCCCTTTGCCGGGATGAGGTGAACGCAGAAAACGCCCTGCAAAAGGCGCGGCAGGTGCGCAAGCTGCGCAAGGCGTTCAGCCAATTGGCGGTGATCGACTTCTTCCCCGGCGAAGCCAAGCCGCTCACCGAGTCGGCACTCCAGGAGCTGGAGACCGCCATCAGCCGTGCGCTTTCCACCGACGAGCCCTGCTCCAGCGCAGAGTCGATTGCCATCCGCGACCTGGGCGACTACCAGGGGCGGCGCTGGGCCACGCGCAAACGGCCCTGGGTGGATCGCCTGGCGAGCGCCTGGTTGATCCAGCGCTTCATCGACCCGCAGGCACACATCCTCTGGCTGGACGCCCCGGGCGACTGTCCCAGCGACGCACTGGGCTTCGACTTCGACGGTGCCACCTTCAGCCATGTCGGACAGCACGTCACGTTCGAAACCCTGCTGGCCAGCTTCCAGCTTGAAGGTTCTGCCCTCAAACGCATCGCCGCGGTCGTGCATTACCTCGACATTGGCGGCGCCCAGCCCGCCGAAGCCTCCGGCGTCGAGCGGGTGCTGGCGGGCCTGCGCGATAACATCAGCGACGACGATATGCTTCTGCACACGGCCGGTCACCTGTTCGATGGCCTCCTGGCCGCCTTCGCCAACGACGAGAAAAACCATGACTGAATTCACCCTGCAGAACGGCGAAAAAGCAGCGCAACCCCCGGAGCCCATCGGCCTGTTCGAGGCCTTCCTGTTCTGGCTGAAACTGGGCTTCATCAGCTTCGGCGGGCCGGCGGGGCAGATCGCGATCATGCACCAGGAGCTGGTGGAGCGCCGCCGCTGGATCAGCGAACGGCGCTTCCTTCATGCCCTCAACTACTGCATGTTGCTGCCCGGCCCCGAAGCCCAGCAACTGGCTACCTACATCGGCTGGCTGATGCATCGCACCTGGGGCGGAGTCATCGCCGGGGCGCTGTTCGTGCTGCCCTCGCTGTTCATTCTGATCGGGCTGTCGTGGGTCTATATCGCCTTCGGCGAAGTGCCGGTGGTTGCCGGCATCTTCTACGGCATCAAGCCCGCGGTGACGGCCATCGTGCTCCACGCGGCCCATCGCATCGGCTCGCGGGCGTTGAAGAACGGTTGGCTGTGGGCGATAGCCGGGGCGTCCTTCGTGGCCATCTTCGCGCTCAACGTGCCCTTCCCGCTGATCGTGCTGATAGCGGCCGTGCTGGGCTACCTGGGCGGACGCTGGCTGCCGGGCCACTTCGTCATCGGCGGCGGACACGGCGCCGCGAAGGCCAGTTATGGCCCGGCGGTGATCGACGACGACACGCCTACACCCGCGCACGCGCGCTTCCGCTGGCAGCATCTGCTGCGGCTGGTGGCGATCGGCGCCGCACTGTGGGTTCTGCCCATGGCCCTGCTGACGGCCGTTTTCGGCTGGAGCGGCACGCTGACCCAGATGGGCTGGTTCTTTACCAAGGCCGCACTGCTGACCTTCGGCGGGGCCTACGCGGTGCTGCCCTACGTCTACCAGGGCGCGGTCGGCCACTATGGCTGGCTGTCGCCGACGCAGATGATCGATGGCCTGGCCCTGGGCGAAACCACGCCCGGCCCGCTGATCATGGTGGTGGCCTTCGTCGGCTTCGTCGGCGGCTACGTCCATCCGATGTTCGGCGCCGATCACGCCTTCCTCGCCGGCGCCGTCGCCGCCAGCCTGGTCAGCTGGTTCACCTTCCTGCCGTCGTTCCTGTTCATCCTCGCCGGCGGCCCGCTGGTGGAGTCGACGCACAACGAGCTGAAATTCACTGCGCCGCTGACCGGCGTCACCGCCGCCGTGGTCGGCGTGATCCTCAATCTCGCGCTGTTCTTCGGCTACCACGTGCTCTGGCCGCAAGGCTTCGCGGGCGCGTTCGACTGGCCCTCGGCCCTGATCGCGATTGCCGCGGCGGTTGCGCTGTTCCGCTTCAAGCGCGGGGTTATCCAGGTGCTGCTGGGCTGCGCGCTCGCGGGTCTGGCGGTGCATCTGCTGCGCGGCTGAGAGCAGCGCCATCGGCAGGCGCAGGGAATAATTACCGGCAGGCCATAAGCTTATGCCCAAAGGTTCTGCAAGATTTCCCCGCCTCGCTCCACAGACACCTCAGCGGACCTGCGTGACGGTCCGACCCACTGAGCTGTCTGGGAGACCCTATGCCATCTTTGCCGCCTCTCGATGCGCCGCCGGCGCATGCCTGGGAGCACCTGCGCGCCGCCCTGGAGCGCGACCGATTCGGGCTCGGCGAATGGCCGACCTGGCTGCTGCTGGTCGGCGTCCAGGCGAGCTGGTTCGCCCTGCTGCTGGTCAGCCCCTGGCTGGGAATATGGCCGACAACCCTTCTGCTGATCCCCGTCGTCGCGCTGTGGATGTCGGTGCAGCATGAACTCATGCATGGTCACCCGACCCGCCTGCCGTGGCTCAACAAGTTGCTGGGCTACTGCCCCTATGCGCTCTGGTACCCCTATGCGCTTTACCGTGACAGCCATCTGGTCCACCACCGTGACGAACAACTGACCCTGCCCGGCATCGACCCGGAAAGCCGCTACGTCGATCCCTCCCGCTGGTACCTGCTGCGCTTGCCCAGCCGCGTTTTGCGCTGGGCGGACAAGACGGTGCTGGGGCGCCTGCTGATCGGCGCGCCGATAGCCCTCTGCGGCCTCGCCAGCGAGGAAGGCCGCCGACTGCGGCACGGGGATCGACGCGCCTGGCTGATGTGGTCGGTTCACGGCACACTGTGCGTGGCGCTGCTGGCCTTCATCGAGCATTTCAGCGTGTTGTCCGCCCTGCACTACGTCGTCTGGGTCAGCGTCCCGGCGCTTGGCCTGGGCATGCTGCGGTCCTTCTACGAGCACCGCCCCGCTGCCGCGCCGGAGCAGCGCAGCGTGCTCAACGAAGCAGGCTGGCCCTGGCGCTGGCTGTTCCTCAACCTCAATCTGCACCTGGTCCACCATGACCTGCCCTGGGCTCCCTGGTATCGCCTGCCTCAACTGTACTTTGCGCATCGCGATTACTGGCTGCAGCGCAGTGGAGGCTTCCTCGTGCGCGGCTACGGTGAACTGATCCGCCGCCACGCCGTGCGGCCCGTGGACAGCCCGCGCCATCCCTTCGCCACAACGGAGCCGACGGCATGACCCTGGCCATTGCCGAACTGTCGATGTACACGGCCCCCGAAGTCATCCGCAACGCCAGCGAAGCATGGATCACGCACACGCTGGAACTGCTGGGCGTGCGCCGCGAAAGATGGCACGACGAGGATCTGCACGCGCTGTTCCTGACACCGGACCTGCTCTTCACTCAGACCTGCGGCTATCCACTGATGACGGCGTTGCGTGGCAGGGTCCGGCTGATCGGCCGGCCGGACTTCGACCTGCCGCACAGCGCCGGGGGCGAGCATTGCAGCCTGCTGCTGGTGCGCGAGGACGAACAGCGCAACGACCTCCAGGCCCTGCGCGGCAGCCGGGGCGCCGCCAACAATCCCGACTCCAACACCGGCATGAACCTGCTGCGCCACGCGCTGGCACCCTGGCAGCACGGCGGCCGCTATTTCAGCGAACTGCATTGGAGCGGCAGCCACCGCCAGAGCCTGGCGTGGCTGCGCGAAGGCAGGGTCGACCTGATCGCGGTGGACAGCGTGACCTTCGCCTATCTCGCCCTCCACTCGCCGGACGAAACCAGCGGGGTGCGCCTGCTGCAACGCAGCGCACCGAGCCCCACCCTGCCCTACATCTCGTCCGCCGACGCGGCACAGGCGCAGGACCTGCGCGAAGCCCTCAACCTGGCGCTGGACCAGCGCCCGGATATAGCCGCCACGCTGCATATCCGCCGCGTCCTGCCGGCGGTGGAGGCGGACTACGAGGTGCTGCTGGACTATCAGCGCGAGGCCGTAGAACAGGGCCTGCCTGAGCTGCATCCCGGACGCTGACGGCCCCTGCGCAGAACATTCTTTGGTTATAAACATCTATTACAAAGCTATTTTTAAAGAATAAGACGCCTTGCTAGGATGCCTCCACCGGAACACCGGACTCCCTCGCATCACTCTCGTTTCTGGAGCCGTCATGTCCGGTGCCGACAATTCCCATGGCCAGTACGTTGGCCTGCTGTTCCGCCAGCACTACGACTGGCTGCAGGGCCGCCTGCGCCGGCACCTGGAATCCGGCGCCAGCGCCGAGGACCTGGCGGCGGAGACCTTCGTCCAGCTGCTGGCCAGCCCGGTGCTGGCGCCGATCCGCGAACCGCGCGCCCTGCTCACCACCATCGCCCGTCGCCTGCTGTTCCAGCTCTGGCGCCGCCGCGACCTGGAGCGCGCCTATCTGCAGAGCCTCGATCCGGAGGCCGCCGACGAGCGTTCCCCCGAGCAGATCGCCGAACTGCTGGAGGCGCTGCAGCGCATCGACCAGTTGCTCGACGGCCTGCCAGCCAAGGTCAAGGCGACTTTCCTGCTGTCGCAGATCGACGGCCTGACCTATCCGGAAATCGCCCGCACCCTGGGTATCTCCCAACGCTCGGTCAGCGACTACATGGCCAGGGCCTTGCAGCGCTGCCTCAAGGCGAGCCTGTCATGACCCGCGAACAGGAACAGGCGCTGCTGATCGAGCAGGCCACCCGCTGGCTGGTGCTGCTGCGCTCCGGCCACGCCAGTGGCGAAGACTGGCAGGCGTTCGCCGCCTGGCGCGAGCAGGACCTGCGCCACCGGCAACTCTGCGAGCAGCTGGAACACACCCTCGGCGCCTTCCGCGTGGCCCAGGCCCAAGGCGTGCGCGGCGAGCAACTGCAGCGCACCCTGAGCGCCGCCGGAGCCAGTCGTCGCCGTCTGCTGCGCGGAGCGCTGGTC
>NZ_JBGLYK010000202.1:0-10219 GCF_047304025.1 Pseudomonas sp. Pseusp97
ACTCCCCCGGTGGCGGCGCCGGGCACGCCGCCGCTGCCCACGCCGGGCGCCGGGGAAACCATCGTGCTGTATCGTCCGGAGGTTCCGGTCTATTCGGCGGTGCCGCCGGCGGCTTCGCTGCTGGTGATGAATGCCATTGGCACCTTCCACGAGCGCCAGGGCGAACAGAGCCTGCTCGGCGAAACCGGCGCCCTGCCAGCCGGCTGGGTGCGCGGCATGGGGCAGAGCCTGCGGCAGAGCTGGTCGGGGACCGTCTCCCCCCGCTTCGACGGCAACCTCAACGGCTTCCAGGTGGGACACGACCTGTTCGGTCTCGACATGGGCAATGGATATTCCCAGCGTGCCGGCCTGTTCCTCGGGCATTCGAACATCGATGGGGATGTGAAGGGCTTCAATCTCGGTTTCGAGGATCGCTACAGCGGCGACATCGGCCTGGACGGCGACAGCCTCGGCGCCTACTGGACCCTGACCCACGCCACCGGCGGCTACCTGGACCTTGTCGCCATGGGCACGCGCCTGGACGGCCGCAGCCGCTCGGCGCGAGGCTACCGGCTCGATCTCGACGGCCAGGCCTGGGCCGTCTCCGCCGAGGCCGGCCAGCCGTTCCCGCTGAGCGAGCGTTGGGCGGTGGAACCGCAGGCGCAGGTGATCGTCCAGAAGGTCTCGCTGGACAGCGACGACGACGGTATTTCCCACGTTTCCTTCGACAACCAGGAGTACTACACCGGCCGCTTCGGCGCGCGCCTGAAGGGGCGCTACCTGGTCAACGGCACGCCACTGGAGCCCTGGCTGCGCACCAACCTCTGGCACAACTTCGGTGGCCGTGACGCAGTGGTCTACGACCATGCCGATGCCATCCGTACCGACCATCAGGGCAGCTCCATGGATATCGGCGCTGGCATCGCCGCACGGCTCTCGCCGGACCTCTCGCTGTATGCCTCGGCCGCCTACAGCAGCAACCTCGACAGCGAAAACCAGGAGTCGCTGTCGGGCAGCATCGGTTTGCGCGTAAGCTGGTGAGGTGCATAAGCAAGGCTGAATTTCGCTCCTGCTCCATTAGCGCAGCTAATCGTTCATTCGGGTATTTCATGGCAGCGAAGACGCGCTGCAGGTAGAACTATCCCGGCCGGGCGCCTGGCCTGGCACTTTCGTGCTGACCTGTTCGGAGAATCACCATGAAGTCCAGATGGACCGCTTTGCTTTGCCTGCTGAAAACCCTGTCCGTTGCCTGGGGCGACTACAACCGCCGCAACCTGGTCCGCCGCTGAGGGGCTGGACCGCGTCGCCCGTCCCCTTTGTTTCCCGTCGTACACCAAGGATGCCGCCATGTTCGCCGTCACGCCCCACATCGCCCTCGCCGTCGCGGCCATCGCTCCGGGTTTTCGCGCCCTGAGCATCACGGTGGAAGCTGCGCCGATCCTGCATCCGGAGGTGGCGCAGCAAGCCATGCAGCGAGCCTGCGCCGCGCTGGCAGCGGGTGAGCCGGCCTGGGGAGAGGCGCACCTCGCGGCCTGGGCCGAAGTGTTCCGCCGCTTCGGCGCCAAGCCCCAGCGCACACCCTGTTCGGCGGAGGCGCTGCGCAAGCGCGCACTGCGCGACGGCAGCCTGCCGAGCATCGACCCCGTGGTGGACCTGTACAACGCCATCAGCGTGCAATTCGCCATTCCCGTGGGCGGTGAAAACCTCGCCGCCTACGCCGGCACCCCGCGGCTGATGGTTGCCGAGGGCAACGAGAACTTCGACACCATGAAGGACGGTGCGCCGGCCCACGAATCCCCTGACGCCGGCGAAGTCATCTGGCGCGACGATCTCGGCGTGACCTGCCGCCGCTGGAACTGGCGACAGGGCGTGCGCACCCGCCTGGACGCCGAGGCGCAGCAGATGTGGTTCATCCTCGAAAGCCTGCCGGAGATGCCGCTGGAGGCGCTGCAAGAGGCCGGCGCGCAACTGGTTGCCGGCTTGCTGGCGATGATGCCGGGCGCCAGGGCAGAGACGCTGCTGGTCGGGACGCGTGCCTGAGCAAGCTCACGCACGCGTCGCTGCCGATTACGGCACTGGCCCGGCCACCGGTGCATGCCGCGCCATCAGCTCGACGACCCAGTCGATGAAGACCCGCAGCTTGGCGCTGACATGGCGATTGGGTGGGAAGGCCACGAAGAGCGGCATGGATTCCATCGTCCAGTCGGCGAACAGCTCGACCAGTTCGCCGCGCGCCACGGCATCATCGGCCATGTAGCGCGGCAGCCAGAGCACGCCCATGCCGGCGAGGCCGGCGGCCAGGTAGGCGTTGCCGTCGTCCACCGTCAGCACCGGGCGGCCCTGGACCTGCACGGCTTCGCCGTCCTTGTGCAGGGCGTAGGAAAGCGGCTTGCCCGTGCGCGCCCAGAGGTAGCCGACGATGCGTTGCTGGCCGTCCTCCAGGTCGCGAGGGTGCCGGGGTACTCCGGCGCGCTGCAGGTAGGCGGGCGCCGCGAACACCCCCAGCGGCAGGTCGGCGACGCGACGGGCCATCAGCGACTGGTCGGTGAGCTCCCCGCCGCGCACCACGCAGTCCACGTTCTCGTCGATCAGGTCGACCATGCGGTCGCTGACGCCCAGGTCGATCTGGATGTCCGGATAGCGCTCGTGGAAACCGGGCAGGGCAGGGATCAGCAGCAGGCGCGCCAGCGGTGTGGGCACGTCCACCCGCAACCGCCCGCGCGGCAGGGCGGCGGCGCTGGAAAGGCTGGTCTCGGCGTCGTCCATGTCCGCCAGCAGGCGCACTACGCGCTCATAGTAGGCGGCGCCGTCGGCGGTGAGGTTGAGCTTGCGGGTGGTGCGGTTGATCAGGCGCACGCGCAGCCGCGCTTCCAGCTGCTGGATCAGCTGGGTGACGCTGGTGCGGCTCATGTGCAGGGTGTCGGCGGCCTTGGTGAAGCTGCCGGTCTCCACCACGCGGGCGAAGGCTTGCATCGCATCGAAACGGTCCATGGCGGCTCCGGCTGGCTGACGAAGAAGGGCGCTGAGAAGGCTGATTGTTTGGATTCTACAAACAATCCTGGCCAGCGTTGCCCGATTATCGCCGAGACCGCGCGCCGTAACCTGCCTCCATCGTTGAAACCGGGGCCGTGGCGCCCCTCGATGGAGCAAGCAGATGAGTAACCGTGACGTGGTTTTCCCCGCCGGCCGCCAGGCCCTGTATGAACGCAACCGCTATTCCCCGGCCGTCCGCAGCAATGGGCTGCTGTTCGTCTCCGGCCAGGTTGGAAGCCGCGAGGACGGCTCGCCCGAGCCCGACCTGGAAGCCCAGGTGCGCCGCGCCTTCGGCAACCTCAACGCGGTCCTGGCCGCCGCCGGCTGTAGTTTCGAGGACGTGATCGACGTGACGGTGTTCATGGTCGATCCACAGGCGAACTTCGAGCGCGCTTGGCAGGTTGCCGCCGACTACTGGGGCGCGGCGCCCTATCCGACGGTGACGGCGGTGGGCGTGACCTGGCTGTACGGCTTCGACTTCGAGATCAAGGTGATCGCGCGTCTGCCGCAACACTGAGGTGGCCGCAGGGCAGGGCGGCGAGACGGGGCGGCCGGGTTTCTTTACCATGCCGTCTTGTTTTGCACTGCCAGGAATACCCCATGAGCGCCCCGACCTTCCGCACCGCCACCCTCGCCGACACCGACCGCTGCTTCGAGATCGAAACCATCGCCTACGAGGGCGACGAGGCCGCGACCCGCGAGAAGATCGCCACGCGCATCGCGCAGTACCCGGCGGGCTTTCTGATCATGGAACTGGGCGGCGAGATCATCGGCTTCATCAACAGCGGCTGCGCACACGAGGTGGTGATGTCCGACGAGGCGTTCAAGGAACTTGTCGGCCACGACCCGGCGGCGCCCAACGTGGTGATCATGTCCGTGGTGATCGACCCGGCGCAGCAGGGCAAGGGCTACGCCACGCAGCTGATGCGCAGCTTCATCGAGCGCATGGCCGGGGCGGGCAAGCGCACCATCCACCTCATGTGCAAGGACCGCCACGTGCCGCTGTACGAGCGCTTCGGTTATCGCTACGTGAAGCCGTCAGCGTCCGACCACGGCGGCATGGCCTGGCATGAGATGCTGATGGAGTTGCCCGCCAGCTGACGCGTCAGCGTTCTGGCCGGTCGTTCACCCGGTCACGGGTCGCGCGCTCGGCCAGTTGGTCGAAGGTCTCCGGCAGCAGCGCGGCCTCGCCCTGTTCGTCGAGCAGCTGGCGGAACACCAGGTGGTCCGGGAAGCCGCGGCTGATCAGCGTCAGCAGCTCGGTGCCGCGCTCGGTCAGCTCGAAGTTGTTGCCCGTGCCGCCGTGCTCGCGCGGGCGCTCCTGGATATAGCCGTTGGCGTAGAGGTCGCCCTCCAGGTCGCCGGCCACCTTCTTCAGATGGTCGACGCTGCCTTCCACCGGCTCGCCCTGCAGCCGGTGCTGCTCGGCCACTTCCTCGCCGCACTCGCGGGCCTTGTAGGGTTCGTCGGCGCAATCCTGGGCGCGCAGCAGCAGGCGTTCGATCAGGTCCCAGTCGTAGCTCATGGCGTGTTCTCCTCCGTCGGGATGGAAGGCGAGCGATGGCCTTCCTGATGTGCGACCCGGCGAGGCGGGGAGGGTTCGAACTTCCTGCGCAGCGGCGCGCCCATCCTCAGCCACGCAACCATCGATGACGTCGAGCTTCACTATCGACGCAATCGAGTGGTGCGCGGGCCGCGCCGGCCTGAGTATCTGCCCCAAGAGCTTGTCGCCGCGAGCGAGGGACAGAATCGATGAACACCGTGCCCCCCAAACCCAATCGCCTGATAACCCGCATTGCCCTGGGTTCGCTGGTGCTGGCCGTGGCCAGCCTGAGCGGCTGTGCGGCGACCTCGGAAACCCGGCTGAGCTGGGACAGCCTTGGCGGCACCACCGCCCAGGACAGCAGTGCCTACCTCAGCTGTGTCGATGGCAGGCTCGCCCCCGGCACCGCCACCTTCGTCAGCGATAGCGGGGACACCCGCCAGTTGCTCACCGGCAGCGCCGACCCGCTGCAGGCCAGCGGCATCGTCCAGGTCACTCCGATCGCTGGCGGCAACCACTTCAGCGCCTACCAGCGCAGTGCCTGGCAGGACAAGGGCGAACTGCTGGACGCCGCCTACCAGTGCGCACAACACAGTTGAAACCGCTTCGAGCGGGCCGCTCCCCCCAGCGACCCGCCCAGCGCCGGCAGGCGGCGAATAGCCTGCGTCAGTGTCTGCCATCGGGCTTTCGCTGATTCACTCTCCAGGGCGCTCCCCCCCAGCGCCTGTATCTCGCCTGCCGAGCCCCCCACTCGGCGGGCGTTTTTTTTAATTTACGACTGTTGTGTATTCTGATCGGGCATGCCAGTGTGTGCGCTCTGGCGGCTGTATTCGCCTTTCGTTGTCCCATGATGCGCATCCGGTTTATCCGCCGGGCGCTGAACGAGGCCGCCGGCCGACGGTACACTCACTCCCGTCGCGTAACAGAAGTACAAGAGAATCGAGATGAACACGCACTTTCCGACTTGCGCCGTCTGGGTCCGTCGCGACGCAGACCTGCCCCTTCCCACCCACCTCCAGCCGACGGTGAAAGCATGATCGAGGTAACCGAAGTTTCCATTGCGCAGCTGCGTGAAGCCCTGGAGTCGGGCCGCACCACCGCGGTCGAACTGGTCAAGGCCTACCTCGCGCGCATCGATGCCTACGATGGCCCGACCAGGCTCAATGCCGTGGTCGTGCGCAATCCCGACGCCCTGAAGGAAGCCGAAGCCTCCGACGCGCGCCGCGCCCGTGGCGAGACCCTCGGCCCGCTGGACGGTATCCCCTATACCGCCAAGGACAGCTACCTGGTGAAGGGCCTGACCGCCGCCTCCGGCAGCCCGGCCTTCAAGGACCTGATCGCCTACCGCGACGCTTTCACCATCGAGCGCCTGCGCGCCGCGGGCGCCATCTGCCTGGGCAAGACCAACATGCCGCCCATGGCCAACGGTGGCATGCAGCGTGGCGTCTACGGCCGCGCGGAAAGCCCGTACAACCGCAAGTTCCTCACCGCGCCCTTTGCCTCCGGTTCCTCCAACGGTGCCGGCACCGCGACCGCCGCGAGCTTCTCGGCCTTCGGCCTGGCGGAAGAAACCTGGTCCAGCGGTCGTGGCCCGGCCTCGAACAACGGCCTGTGCGCCTACACCCCGTCCCGTGGCGTGATCTCGGTGCGCGGCAACTGGCCGCTGACCCCGACCATGGACGTGGTGGTGCCCTACGCGCGCACCATGGCTGACCTGCTGGAAGTGCTCGACGTGGTGGTCGCCGAAGACGCCGACAAGCGCGGCGACCTGTGGCGCCTGCAACCGTGGGTGCCGATTCCCGCTGTTGCCGAAGTGCGCCCGGCGTCCTACCTGGACCTCGCTGCCGGCCCGGAGGCGCTCAAAGGCAAGCGCCTGGGCGTGCCGCGCATGTACATCAACAAGGACGAACTGGCCGGCACCAGCGAGAAGCCCGGCATTGGCGGCCCGACCGGCCAGCGCATCAACACCCGCGCCTCGGTCATCGACCTCTGGGAGCAGGCCCGCAAGGCCCTGGAAGCCGCTGGCGCCGAAGTCATCGAAGTGGACTTCCCGCTGGTCTCCAACTGCGAGGGCGACCGTCCTGGCGCGCCGACCGTGTTCAACCGCGGCATCGTTTCTCCGGAGTTCCTCCACGACGAACTGTGGGAACTGTCCGGCTGGGCCTTCGACGATTTCCTCCGCGCCAACGGCGATCCCAAGCTGAACAAGCTGGCCGACGCCGACGGTCCGAAGATCTTCCCCCACGACCCCGGCACCCTGCCCAACCGTGAGGACGACCTGGTCGCCGGCATGGACGAGTACGTCAACATGGCCAAGCGCGGCCTGAAGACCTGGGACCAGATCGAGACGCTGCCGGAAGGCCTGCGCGGCCTGGAGAAGACCCGCAAGCTCGACCTGGAAGACTGGATGGACGAGCTGAAGCTCGACGCCGTGCTCTTCCCCACCGTGGCCGATGTGGGCCCGGCGGATGCCGACGTGAATCCGGAATCGGCCGACATCGCCTGGAGCAACGGTATCTGGGTCGCCAACGGCAACCTGGCGATCCGTCACCTGGGCGTGCCGACCGTCACCGTGCCGATGGGCGTGATGGCCGATATCGGCATGCCGGTGGGCCTGACCTTCGCCGGCCGCGCCTATGACGACTCGGCGCTGTTGCGCTTCGCCGCAGCCTTCGAGGCTACCGGCTCCAAGCGGCTGGTTCCGCCGAGCACGCCACCGCTGGGCTGATCGGTTCGCCGCGTCACGCAAGACAGAAAACCGCGCTCCCAGGGGGCGCGGTTTTTTTATGGGCCGGAAAGGGTTGGCGACGCGTTTTCGATGGCCCGGTGCATCGATGGGCGATGGTTCGCGAGCAAGCTCGCTCCTACGACGAGCTGGCCGGCATCACCTTGTAGGAGCGAGCTTGCTCGCGAACCGATCCAGCACTGGCGGTCACCGTGGCCGCGCTACAAGAGCTCGCGCCGCTCCGCCTTCGTAGGAGCGGACCTTGTCCGCGAAGGGTTCGCCTCGCAGAAGAACATCGCGCGAAGCTCCGCTCCTGCGGCGCAATCACTTCGCCGACTTCACATTGCCGTAGCGCGCTTCCTTGGACGGCGAGTAGCCGTAGAACGAGGTGTAGCACTTGCTGAAATGGCTGGGCGAGACGAAGCCGCAGGCCAGCCCGACCTCGTACATCGGCAGGCTGGAATGCTGCAGCAGGCGCCGGCTCTCGGTGATGCGCAGCTCCAGGTAATAGCGCACCGGCGTGGTGCCCAGCTGCTCCTGGAACAGCCGCTCGATCTGCCGCTTGGAGCGCCCGACGTACTGCGACAGCTGGTCCTGGCTCAGCGGCTCCTCGATGTTCGCGCTCATCAGGTTGATCGCCTCGCGCAGCGGCTCGCTGAGCTTTTCGTGCAACGCGGGGCGGGTGCGGCGGAAGCGCGACTCCTCGAAGGCGAGGATGTCGACGATGGCGTCCACCAGCTCGCGGCCATGGCGGGCATTGATCCACTCCAGCACCAGGTTGAAGGCGCCCGTGGGGCTGGCGGCAGTGAGGCGGTCGCGGTCGGCCTGGTAGCTCTCGCTGGTCACTTCGCTGTGCCGGGCGATCTCCGCCAGCGCTGCGCGGTTCTCCGGGTGGATGGCGCAACGGTAGCCATCCAGCAGGCCGGCCTGGCCGAGGAACCAGGCGCCGTTCCACAGGCCGGCGAGGGCGATACCCTTGTCGGCGGCTCCCTGCAGCTGGCGGGTCAGTTCGGGTATCGCGCGCAAGGGGGTGCGCAAACCACCGCAGACCACCAGCAGGTCCAGTTCGGCGAGCTGCGCCGAGGTCAGCGTGGCGCCGGGGCAGATCACCAGGCCAAGGTCGCTGGTGACGGACTCGCCGTCGAGGCTGAAGGTCTGCGTGGCGAAGGTCTGCGCGCGGATCAGGTTGGCGGTGACCAGCGTATCCAGCGCTTGGGTGAAGGCGGGCAGGGAGAAGTGTTCGAGCAGCAGGAAGCCTACCCGCGCCAGGCGGCCGGGCTCCCTGGATTCACCGTCGAGGTAGCGCAGGTTGCGGCCCTGCATGGCCCCGCTGAACTGGCGGCGTTCGACCAATCGACACCTCGTTTTTTTGTGGACTTCAGGCTCAGCCGCGCACGGCGCGGCGGACGGGGACTGGCCGGCTGTGCGAGCTGCGCCGGCCGGTCTGGCTGAGCAGGATGATAATCACCGTCAGGGCCAGGGTCGAACTGACTTCCACCCGGTGCGTCGGCATGATGAACATCACCGCGAGGATGAAGCTGATGATGCCGATCACCAGCCAAGTCAGCCAGGGGCACAGCCACATGCGAAACACCAGCTGGTGGTTGCGCCGGCGGAGGATGCCGCGCATGCGCAGCTGCGACACGGCGATGGCGAGGTAGAGGAGCAGGGCGATGGCGCCGGCGGCAATCGCGTGGCCGGAGCCGACGAACAGGCCTGTACCGATGATTCCCGCGATGGAAAGCATGGTCTCGTGGCGGGGCTTGAAGCCCTGCACCAGATCGCCATTGGCGCCATTTGCACTGGGAGCACTCATCGGACGGCCTTTTATTGAAATTATCAGGCAGGGCGCGCTGACGCCATGGGGCGGGCGCAGTTTCCCGCAGCCGGTGATGCTGGAGTCGGGGCTGGGGATTCCGCGCGGCGGCGATGCGCTGCACGCGGGGCTCAAGCTAAGGCACCGGGTGGGCGGCGAGTTGCTCGAAATCGCCGCGGGCATGACCAAAAACGACATGGCGCTGGGACCGGGCAGTGGCCATGAGTCGCCCTGGGACGATGGTTCCTGTACGTGAAGAGCCTGTCGGCGAAGCCGGCAGGCGGTCGTTCAGCGGTTGGCGTCGGGCAGGCTGGCGAGGAGTTTTTCCAGCAGGCCGGAGAGCTTCTTCTGTTCGGCGGCGCTCAGCCCGGCAAGCACCTGACGCTGGTTATCGACGTGTGCGCCGACGGCTTCGTCGATCAGCGCGAGGCCGGCTTCGCTCAGGCCCACCAGCGAACCGCGCCCATCCTCCGGATTTGGCATGCGCTGCACCAGGCCCTGTTTTTCCAGGCGGTCGAGGCGGTTGGTCATGCTGCCCGAGGAAATCATCGCCGCCTCGTAGAGCACCGTGGGCGTGAGGCGGAACGGCGGGCCGCTGCGGCGCAGGGTGGCGAGCACGTCGAACTCGCCCGGTTGCAGGCCGTACTCGGCGAACAGCGGGTTGAGGTGATCACGGGCGATCAGCTGGGCGGCCTCGCCGAGGCGGCCGAGCAGCAGCATCCCATCGGTATCCAGCTCGGGCAGCTGCTGGTGCCATTGCTCGACGGCGAACGCGGCTCTGTCCATGGGACTTCCTTTTTATCTTGATGTCGAGATACATTGAATTTGTCTTGATGTAGAGATATTCGCCTGCGCTGCCCTCGCGATCAAGTGCTGGCGCCCCACTGGAAGGATGTTTGCCATGTCTAGAACCGTCTCCCTTGCCGCCTGCCTGTTCGCCGTCGTGCTGGCCGGCCTCAACCTGCGCCCCGCGCTGGCCTCCATCGGCCCGCTGCTGGACACGCTGCAGGCCCACGCGCAGCTGTCCGACAGCCTTGCCAGCCTGCTCACCAGCCTGCCGGTGCTGCTGATGGGCCTGGGGGCGCTGGGCGCCGCCCAGTTGCTGCGCCACTTCGGCGTGCGC
>NZ_JBGLYK010000203.1:0-10215 GCF_047304025.1 Pseudomonas sp. Pseusp97
GGCCGGCAGGCTGCGGGAGGGTCGGGCGACCAGCAGGGCGCTGGTGATCTCCTCGACTATCTGTTCGGACACCGCACTGACTTCGGACGAGCCCATGGAGGTGAACAGGTCGCCGTCGGCTTCGCTCTCGTAGCGACGCGAGGCCAGCAGCTGGCCGGTCAGGCCGTCGTGGTAGCGCACGGTGGAGCTGATCCACTCCTGGCCATCGTTGCCGGAGCGGTTGTTGGCGCTGTGGCCGGCGCCGACCTCGATCACCACCAGGGTGGACAGCGTATCGGTGGCCCGCGGTTCGCCGTCCTGCTCGCTGAGCTGGTAGTCCGCCGAACCCGCCTCGTCACGCAGCGCTTGCCGCCAACTGGCCTTCAGCGCGCCCCAGCGCGGATTGGCCGCTACCGTCGGGTCCGGCTGGAAGTTCACCACCATCACATGGCGGGTGTCGCGGTACAGGGAGATGGGCGCGGTGCGGTCATCCCGGCGGACGTCCGCAGAACATCCGCAGAGCAGGGAGACGGCCAGGGCGAGCGTGACATTGCGCATGGTGCTTTCTCTTTATTGTCTGCCGGCATTCTGCCAGCCCATCATGACGTCCGGATATCCTCCGAAGGTCAGCCCTCTACCAATCCTCGTCGTCGAGGCCCGGCTGGTATTCCTCCACCTCCTCGTCATCCTCCGCGTCATCGCCGGGCTGGTCCTCGAAGAACGCCGCATCCTCCTCCAGCAGGCCGTCGAGGTCGTCGTCGAGGTCCAGCAGGTGGTCGTGTTCGGGCTCGTGGAGGTCGAGGTCGTCGTCAGTCATGGCCGGTCTTTCGTGGGGGGAAACAGGGAAGGGAATCACAGTATAAGTCGCACCGCGGGCGGATGGCGCTGGCGTGACGGCGGACGGCGCTTTGCGGCCTTGCCGGATCGCGATTCGTCCACGATTCTCTATGGACCACGGGCATCGCGCCGTGAACGACGAACAGGGGGTAGGAATGAAGACTGTGGCTCAGCTGTTGAACGCCAAGGCGGACCAGCAGGTTTACACCATCGCCCCGGATGCGCTGGTGATCGATGCATTGCGCCTGATGGCGGAGAAGAACCTCGGCGGCCTGCCGGTGGTCGAGGCCAACCAGCTGGTCGGCTTCTTCAGCGAGCGCGACTACGCCCGGCGCCTGGCGCTCAAGGGGCGCAACTCGGAGAACACGCCGATCAGCGCGGTGATGACCGCTCCGGTGATCACCGTGGACACGCACCTGAGCGTCGACAAGTGCATGGGCATCATGACCGAGCGCCACCTGCGCCACCTGCCGGTGGTGGAGAACGGCGAGCTGCTCGGGCTGCTGTCCATCGGCGACCTGGTGAAGGCCGCCATCGCCGAACAGGCGGAGCTGATCCAGCAGCTGGAACAGTACATTCGCGGCGAATGATCGCTCCGGCGGTCGCTCAGCGCGCGGCCGCCGTTTCCACCTGGCCGCTGTGCAGGTCGACGAGGCTCAGGCAGCCGTCGGCATAGCCGCTGCCCGTATCGATGTAGTGGGTGTTGCCCAAGGGCCGCACGGCGCTCTGCGCGGTATGACCGACGTACAGGCGCTCCAGCCCGACAATGACGCTGGCGTCTTCCTTCTCGATCCGCGTGCGTGCCCACATCGCGAGGCCGACGGCGTTGCGCCGGGCGCTCTCACCCAGCTCGCCAGCCAGCGCGGCGATGCCGCTGTCCCAGTCGGGGAAGGCCGGTGACACCGGCGCTTCGGCGTGCACTATCCCGATGCGACGTCCCTCCCCCAGCTCGACCTCTATCGCCAGTGGCAACTGCTGCAGGCGCCGCGCGATGCGTTCGCGGGCCACCGGGGTGAGCCGGTACAGCCAGGCGCCACCATTGCGGAAGTGCAGGTCGCGGTCATCGCCAGCCAGCACCACGTCGATCACCAGTTGCTCGTGGTTGCCGCGCACCGAGGCGAACCAGGGCTTGGCCAGCCAGTCGAGCACCTGCGGCGAATAGGGCCCGCGATCGACCAGGTCGCCGGCCGCGAACAGACGGTCGGCAGCCGGATCGAAACCGACCCGGTCCAGCAGACGCTGCAACAGTTCGAAATGACCGTGCACATCCCCCACCACGAAATCGCGGCCGCGCTGGTTGCGCGGGTAGCGTTGCAGGGGCTGCTCCGGCAGAAGGGTGTTCATTGCCAACTCCAGGACTTTCCAGGACACAGCTTACCAGCTGCCTATCTGACAGCTGCACATTGCGTTCCAGCGGCACTGCGACGAAAGCATCAAAGCCTGCTGACTCGCTGTTGCCCTGGCAGCGACGGCCCAGCATGGATTGCTTCCCCAGCAGCACAGCGCCCGCACCGCCCAATAAAAAACCTTTTGTATCAGCCACTTAACATTAATCAGGAAAGCGGTACGGAGTTTGCGATGTCCCCAGCAAGCCATCCGGCCTTCATGACGCGTGAGCCAGCACAAGAGCAACGCAATAACAGCTTCATGCCTTGCGGCGACGACCGAGCACCACAGAGCAGCCGTCCTTTCGCCGCCCCCTGGGGACACCATGTTCAAACGCAACACCCTTTCCTTCGCCGTCGTCCTGGGGCTTGCCAGCCTCAATGCCTACGCGGCCGATGGCGATACGCAGAACAAGGAAGAAGCCAGCGCCGCGCCGACCCTCGGCAAGGTGGTGGTCACCGCGCAGAAGCGCGAGGAGTCGGTGCAGGAAGTGCCGGCGCCGATCACCGTGCTCAGCGGCGAGAAGATCCGCGACTCCTCGCTGCAGTCGGCCAACGAAGTCACCCGCTACACGCCCAACGCCTCCGCCGGCACCACCGACGGCCACGGTCGGCCGCGCTGGTGGATCCGCGGTCTGGGCACCGGCGACCAGGGCGCCAACACCGTCAGCCCGATCGGCATCTATGTCGACGACGTGTACATCGCCAACATCAGCGCCACCGGCTTCCCGCTGTTCGACCAGGAGCGCGTGGAAGTGCTGCGCGGCCCGCAGGGCACGCTGTGGGGCAAGAACACCACGGGCGGCGCGATCAACTTCATCTCGCGCAAGCCGACCTTCAGCCCCGAGGGCTACTTCAAGGTCGACATGGGCAACTACGCCAACCGCATCGTCGAAGGCGCGGTGAGCGACGCGCTGGTGGACGACAAGCTGGCCGGGCGCGTGTCCTTCCATCACCAGGGCCGCGACGGCTACACCGAGAACATCAACGACGGCGACGACAAGGGCGCGCTGGAAGACGACGCCGTGCGCCTGCAACTGGCCGCGCGGGTGAACGACAACCTCGACGCCAACCTCAACGTCCACGCCCGCCATTACCACGACACCGCCAGCTACAACACGGTCAGCTACGGCACCCGTCCGGACGGCACCAACCAGTTCGGCTATTCCATCGACCCGGAACTGGGCAAGGCCAACTTCAACGCCAAGTACCAGGCCGAGATCGACCAGGCCGGCAGCAACCTCAACCTGGTCTGGCAGCTGGGCGAGCTGGAACTGACCTCCATCACCGCCTTCGAGCACTTCACCCGCGACGGCTGGACCGACAGCGACAATACCCCGCTGGAGCTGCAGCGCAGCTACAGCTACGCCGACAGCCAGCAATGGTCGCAGGAACTGCGCCTGGCCTCGCCGCGCACCGATCGGCTGAACTGGGTGCTGGGCTTCCACTACTTCAACGAAGACCTGCAATCGAAGAACGCCAACGCGGCGCTGACCAACCCTTACATCCCCAGCTACTACAACAACGTCAGCTACGACCAGCAGACCGAGAGCTACGCCATCTTCGGCAGCACCACCTACAACTTCACCGACGATTTCAGCCTCACCGCCGGCCTGCGCTGGACCCGCGAGACCAAGGACATCGACCTGGAGCGCCTGGTCAACCGCGGCACGGCGCGATTCGGCGACGGCCACTGGTGGCAGCCGGGCAACGTCGAGTCGCCGCTGATCGTCAACGCCACCCAGGACGAGAGCAACACCTGGAGCGACTACAGCTGGGACCTGACGCCCGAGTACCGGATTTCCGATAACGCCCGCGCCTACTTCCGCTACGCCCGCGGCTTCCGCTCCGGCGGCTACAACGCCGGCGTCACCAGCCAGGCCACGGTGGCCAAGGTCGACCCGGAATACCTGACCTCCTACGAGCTGGGCCTGAAGTCGGAATGGTTCGACGGCCGCCTGAACGCCAACGCCAGCGTCTTCTACTACGACTACGAGGACATCCAGCTCAACATCGTTACCGCGGTGAATAACCAGACCGTCTCGCGCCTGGCCAACGGCGCCCAGGGCGAGGCCTACGGCGCCGAGTTCGAACTCGAAGCCATCCCGGTGCAGAACCTGCACGTGAACTTCGGCCTGGGCCTGCTGCACACCGAGTTCACCGACTACACCTCCGGCCCGAACGACTATTCCGGCAACCACTTCGTCCGCGCGCCGAACGTCTCGGCGGTGATCGGCGCCGACTACCGCATCCCGCTGAACGTCGGCGGCGCGGTGGTACTGGGCACCGACTGGAACACCCGCAGCCGCCAGTACTTCTTCACCAACGACCAGAGCCAGAACATGCGCACCGGCGGCTACACCCTGGGCAACGCGCGGGTGACCTACGAACTGCCGGGCGAGACCACGCGCGTCACCGCCTACGTGAACAACCTCACCGACAAGGAATACCGCAACCACACCCTGCCTACCGGCTACCAGACCGCCGCCGTCATGTTCGGCGACCCGCGCACCTTCGGCGTCTCGGTCACCACCGACTTCTGAGCGAGGTAATGTCCATGAACCGTCTGCATCGCGCGCTGCGCCGGCTGTTGCCGGCCGCCGCCGTGCTGCTCGCCAGCCATGCAGTGGCTGCCGAGCAGCCCACCACCCTGCGCATCGCCACCGTGGCCTACGCCAATGCCGGGCAGATCACCTTCAACGGCCCGGCCTACGTGATCGACCGCGACAAGTGGCTGGAACAGCAGCTGGCCCAGCGCAATATCAAGCTGGAATGGGTGCCCGCCGCCACCGCCTCGGTGGGCACCTTCGTCAACGAGGAATTCGCCAACAAGCGCATCGACTTCGCCTTCTACGGCGACCTGCCGTCGATCATCGCCAACGCCTCGGGCGTGCAGACCCAGTTGATCGTCCCCGGCGGCATCGGCAACAACGTCTACCTGGTGGTGCCGCCGGGTTCCACGGCGAAATCCATTGCCGACCTCAAGGGCAAGCGCATCGCCCTGCACCGGGGCCGGCCGTGGGAGCTGTCGTTCGCCAAGCTGCTGGAGGCCAACCACCTGGGCTTCGAGGACTTCCGCATCTTCAACCTCAACCCCCAGGCCGGTGCCGCCGCGCTGAGCGCCGGGCGGGTGGATGCGTTCTTCACCCTGAGCGACGCCTTCCTGCTGGAGGACAAGCAGGTCGGCCGCATCATCTGGTCGAGCAAGCAGGCCCCGGCGGACTGGAAGATGCGCGCCGAAGTGTGGGGCGCGAAGGACTTCGTCAAGGAACACCCCGACCTCACCCAACTGGTGGTGGACGCCTATCTGAAAGCCGCGTGGTGGGTCTCCCAGGACGCCAACCAGGCGGCCTACCAGGACGCCCAGGCCCGCTCAGGCGTACCGCTGAGCGTGCTGCAGCGCGAGGTCTCCGGCGAACCCTGGTCGGCGCACTTCTCCCCGCTCTACGACGCTGCCCTGCGCCAGCACTACACCGACGGCATTGCCTACAGCCTGAAGGCCAAGCTGATCCGCAACGAGGTGAAGGTCGATGAACTGCTGGAACCGAAGTTCGTCGAGCAGGGATTGAAGAACCTGCAGCTGGAAGGGTTCTGGAAAGAGCAGGCGAAGACCGTCGCCAGCCAACCCTGATCTTCCCGAACTTCCTCCATACAACAAGCCCCCTCAGCGGGGCTTTTTTATTGTATTAACGGCAAACTTTCCCGAGGCACTGTTCATAACAAGTAGCTGCTCCAGCACCACCCTGAAAGCAGTTGCTGCAGCACCAGCAGAAAAACACCTGAAATCCGCCTGAAACCGCTCTAGAACGCATGGCACAGTGCTTGCTCCGGCTAATTCGAAACTTATTGAATAGCCCCGAGTGACTGCCATGAAACACGCAAGAAAGTTCCAACTGAAACCGCTGGCGATAGCCTTGTCCGGCGTGTTCCTGCTCAACACGGAAGTTGCACTTTCCGAAGATTCGAAATCCCCCTCTGGTGTCACGCTCGACACCGTGACCGTCCAGGGGCAAAGCCAGGAAACCCAGGTCGGCGACGCGCGCAAGGAGGTGGCGGCGGTCTCCCGGGGCACGCTGACCAAATCGCAGCTGGAGAAATTCGTCGGCCTCGACAGCGCCGTCACCGGCGCCCTCAAGTACCTGCCCGGCGTGCACGTCAGCGGCGGCGACAACAGCGGCATCACCGAAGGCGGATTGAATATCCGCGGTTTCTCCCAGGACCAGATCGGCTTCGTCCGCGACGGCATCCCGCTCAACGACCCGCAGTTCCTCACGCCCCACGCCGACTTCATGGGCGATCCGGAGAATTACGAATCGGTCTCGGTGCTCTACGGCTCGTCCTCGATCAACGCCCCGACCCTGACCGCCAGTGGCGGCAGCGTGCTGATCAGATCGGTAGCACCGACCAAGGACAGCGGCCTGCTGGTCAAGCAGAACGTCGGCAGCGACAACCTGTTCCGCACCTTCGCGCGGGTCAACACCGGCGAGGTGGATGGCTTCTCCGCCTGGCTCTCGGCCTCGCGCACCACCGCCGACCTCTGGGACAACAGCGGCGGCGAGCTGTCCTCCAACCGCTACGAGGGCAACCTGCAGTACGAGTGGGGCAACGGCAACCGCATCAATGGCCTCTTCTCCAGCTTCCTGATGCGCACCAACAGCTACAACCACCCGACGCTCGCCGAATACCGCGCCAACAAGTACGACCAGGGCTACCCGCGGGACGTCTACCCGACCAAGGGCAACGGCACCAACGGCGTGCCCGACGTCACCATTCCCGGCCAGAGCGCGGCGGCCTCGCGCGCCGATTTCAAGATCCAGACCTACGCGCTCAACGGGCTGTTCAACCTGTCCGACAAGGTCCAGCTGAAGGTCGACCCGTACTTCGTCCGCGTCACCGACGGCACCGCCGCGGTGGCGGTGGTGCCGGTCAACGAGAACAACGTCAACGCCGACCTCAATGGCGACGGCGACAGGATCGACCCGCTGGTGACCGGCGCGCTGAGCGTCTACCCGACGCAGTACCGCATCGGCTCCACCAACACCCTGGACTTCCTGGTCAACGATGATCACACCCTGCAGCTGGGCCTGTGGACCGACTACACCCACGCGCGCAACCAGTTCCCGGTGGTCGAGATCAAGGGCAACGGCAAGCCCGCCGGCATCGACGGCAGCCACAAGCTGCGCGATGGCGACGGCAACGCCATCTACTTCACCGACCAGCGCAACGAGATCACCACCCAGAAGCTCTGGCTGCAGGACACCTGGGACATCACCTCGCAGCTCGTCCTCACCGGCGGCCTGGCCTGGCAGCACACGCAGAACAAGGGGGACGACCGCCTTACCGGCTACACCGGCAGTGCCGACTACTACCGCTTCCTGCCCAGCCTGAGCTTGAGCTACCAGCTCGATCCGCAGCAGCAGCTCTACTACAACACCACCTCGAACATGCGCACGCCGGCAGTGGCGTCGGTCTACGGCCAGGCAGACGGCGGCGACAAGCAGAAGCCGGAAGTCACCTGGAACCAGGAGATCGGCTGGCGCTACAGCACCGACAACGTGCTGCTCAGCGCCGCTCTGTTCTACGACAAGTTCAAGGACCGTCAGGCGGCGTTCGAGGAAGTCTCCGGCGTCACCTCCTACTTCAACGCCGGCGACGTCACCACCAAGGGCCTGGAGCTGTCGCTCAACGGCCTGCTGCCGGCGAACTTCAACTACTTCGCGTCGTGGACCTACCTGCGCTCCACCCAGGACGACGACTACAGCGCAGGCGGCGTCAGCCTCGATACCCGGGGCAACCAGCTCTACGACACCCCGCGCAACCTGTTCAGCGCCGGCGTCGGCTACGACAACCAGACCTTCTACGCCAACTTCCTCGGCCGCCACACCGGCAGCTTCTACGGCGACCTGGCCAACAACGAGAAGATCGGCGGCTACACCGTGTTCGACGCCAACCTGGGCTACCGCCTCAAGGACCTGGGCAGCGCGCTGAAGGAAACCACCCTGACGCTCAACCTCAACAACGTCTTCGACAAGCACTACCTGTCGGGCGTGAACTCGGGGACGGTCTCCGCCGACCCGGCCGACGGCGATTTCTACGGCGCGCCCAAGTACTACAAGGGTGCCCCGCGCGCCCTGGTCGCCGGTATCTCCGTCGGCTTCTGATCACCCAGCGTGTGCCCGGCGCGGGAGCGTCGGGCCGGGAGGCGACATGACCACAGTTCACTACGACCACATCATCGTCGGCGGCGGCAGCGCCGGCAGCGTTCTCGCCAGCCGGCTGTCTGCCGATCCGCAACGCCGCGTGCTGCTCATCGAGGCCGGCCCGGATACCCCGCCGCACGCCACGCCCGCGGAAATCCTCGACGGCCACAACCCCTTCCGCCTGCGCCTGGAGTTGCGCGACCGCTACTTCTGGCCGGACCTGAGCGTGCGCCACGGCGCCCAGCCCGAAGGCGTCGAACGCCCGCAACGCTACCTCGAACAGGCCCGCGTGCTCGGCGGCGGCTCCAGCGTCAACGTGCTGGTAGCCAACCGCGGCCTGCCGCGCGACTACGACCAGTGGGCCGCGCTGGGCGCCGAAGGCTGGGGCTGGGACGACGTCCTGCCCTACTTCCGCAAGCTCGAACGCGACACCGACTACGCCGGCCCGCTGCACGGGCACAACGGGCCGATCCCGATCAGCCGCGTTTCCACCCGCGACTGGACGCCCTTCACCCGTTCCGTGGTCTCGGCGCTGGAAGACGAAGGCCTGCGCGACATCGGCGACCAGAACGGCGTGTTCGACGACGGCTATTTCGCCCCGGCAGTGAACCTCGAGCACGGCCAGCGCGTCTCCGCCGCCCGCGGCTACCTCGATGAACAGGTTCGTGCGCGGCCCAACCTGACGCTGTGGACCGACAGCCAGGTGCTCGGCCTGCAACGCGACGGCAAGCGCATCACCGGCGTCGAACTGCTGCGCGGCGGCGAGCGCATCGCCGTCCAGGCCGCCGAAGTCATCCTCGCCGCCGGCGCCCTGCACTCCCCCGCCCTCCTGCTGCGCGCCGGCATCGGCCCGGCGAGCCATCTGCAGGAGCTGGGCATCGAGGTGCTCGCCAACCGCCCCGGTGTCGGCGGCAACCTGTGGGAGCACAGCTCGCTGGGCACCTTCGCCACGCTCAGCGACGCGGCACGTTCCGATGCCGTGCTGGCGCGTCCCGGCACCTCGCACCAGCTGGGTATCCGCGCATCGTCCGGCATCGACCCGGACACCCCGTCGGACCTCTACCTGGCGGTCGGCGCGGACGCCGAGCGCGGCGTCGCCCACGCGCTGTTCTGGATCAACAAGCCCAGCTCCAGCGGCCGCCTGACCCTGCGCGACCGCGATCCGGCAAGCCCGCCGCAGGTCGACTTCAACCTGCTCTCCGATCCGCGCGACCTGCAACGCGCCCGCGCTGCGCTGCGCATCATCCAGCGGCTGTTCAAGCACCCGGTGCTGGCGCGCTATGAGCTGCAACTGGCACTCACGCCCTTCGCCGTCCCGCAGCCCGGCGGCCCGACACTGGAGGCGCTACTCAATGACGACGCCGCGCTGGAGGCCTACCTGCGCCAGCACATCGGCGGCGTCTGGCATCCCAGCGGCACCTGCCGCATCGGCGCCGCCGACGACCCGCAAGCCGTGGTCGACAGCGCCGGCCGCGTCTACGGCGTGGAGGGCCTGCGGGTCGCCGACGCCTCGATCATCCCGGTGATTCCCACCGCCAACACCAACCTGCCGACCCTGATGCTCGCCGAGAAGATCGCCGACGCCATCCTGGCCGGCGCCTGAGGAGCGCGCCATGTCTCGTCATGAACTGCTGATCGATGGTCGCCTGCAGGCAGCCGCACACTATGACCGGGTGATCGACCCGGCCAGCGAGGAGCCGGTCGGCGAAGCCGCCCGCGCCAGCGCCGAACAGGTTGACCAGGCAGTAGAAGCTGCACAGCGCGCCTTCCCGGCCTGGGCCGCCACCCCCGACCTCCGCCGCCAGAGCCTCGCC
>NZ_JBGLYK010000204.1:0-10212 GCF_047304025.1 Pseudomonas sp. Pseusp97
GCCGTGGTCTGGTCCGGCCAGGCTGCTTCGCAGCAGCAGGTCGCCGCCGCCGTCGCCGCCGCGCGCAATGCCTTCCCGGCCTGGGCCCGTCGCCCGGTGGAAGAGCGCATCGCCGTGCTGGAACGCTTCGCCGCCGCCCTCAAGGGCCGCTCCGAGGATCTGGCCCGCGCCATCGGCGAGGAGACCGGCAAGCCGCTGTGGGAAGCCGCCACCGAAGTGACCAGCATGGTCAACAAGGTTGCCATCTCGGTCCAGGCCTTCCGTGAACGCACCGGCGAGAAGAGCGGCCCGCTGGCCGACGCCACCGCCGTGCTGCGCCACAAGCCCCACGGCGTGGTCGCCGTGTTCGGCCCGTACAACTTCCCGGGCCACCTGCCCAACGGTCATATAGTGCCGGCCCTGCTGGCGGGCAATGCCGTGGTGTTCAAGCCCAGCGAGCTGACCCCGAAGGTCGCCGAGCTGACCCTGCAGGCCTGGATCGAGGCGGGCATTCCCGCCGGTGTGATCAACCTGGTGCAGGGCGCGCGTGACACCGGCGTGGCACTGGCTGGCAACGACGGCATCGACGGCCTGTTCTTCACCGGCTCCAGCCGCACCGGCAACCTGCTGCACAGCCAGTTCGGCGGTCGCCCGCAGAAGATCCTGGCGCTGGAGATGGGCGGCAACAACCCGCTGATCGTCGACCAGGTGAAGGACGTGGACGCCGCCGTCTACACCATCATCCAGTCCGCGTTCATCTCCGCCGGCCAGCGCTGCACCTGCGCCCGCCGCCTGCTGGTGCCGCAGGGCGCCTGGGGCGATGCGCTGATCGAGCGCCTGGTGGCCGTGGCCTCGACCATCAAGGTCGGCCGCTTCGACGAACAACCGGCGCCCTTCATGGGCTCGGTGATCTCGCTGGCCGCCGCGCAGCACCTGATCAAGGCCCAGGAACAACTGCTGGCCAAGGGCGCCAAGCCGCTGCTGGCAATGACCCAGCCGCTGGCCACCGCCGCGTTGCTGACCCCCGGCATCCTCGACGTGACCGCCGTCAGCGAGCGTCCGGACGAGGAGTTCTTCGGCCCGCTGCTGCAGGTGATCCGCTATGCCGACTTCGATGCCGCCGTGCGCGAAGCCAACGCGACCCAGTACGGCCTGGCCGCCGGCCTGCTGTCGGATTCCCGCGAGCGCTACGAGGACTTCCTCATCGAGAGCCGCGCCGGCATCGTCAACTGGAACAAACAACTGACCGGCGCCGCCAGCAGCGCGCCGTTCGGCGGCATCGGCGCCTCCGGCAACCATCGCCCGAGCGCCTACTACGCAGCCGACTACTGCGCGTACCCGGTCGCCTCGCTGGAAAGTGACAGCCTGAGCCTGCCTGCAACCCTGACTCCGGGAGTGAGCCTGTGATGACCGCCTATGAAATGAACTTCGACGGTCTGGTCGGACCGACGCACAACTACGGCGGCCTGTCCTACGGCAACGTCGCTTCGCAGAGCAACAGCCAGGCGGCATCCAACCCGCGCGAAGCGGCGAAGCAGGGCCTGTCGAAGATGAAGGCGCTGATGGAGATGGGCTTCAAGCAGGGCGTATTCGCCCCGCAGGAGCGTCCGGCCGTGGCCTCGCTGCGTGCCCTGGGCTTCTCCGGCACAGACGCCGAGGTGATCGCCAAGGCCGCCAAGGAAGCCATGCCGCTGCTCGCTGCTGTCAGCTCGGCGTCCTGCATGTGGACCGCCAACGCTGCCACCGTCAGCCCCGGCGCCGACACTGCCGATGGCCGCGTGCACTTCACCGCCGCCAACCTGAACTGCAAGTTCCACCGTTCCATCGAGCATCCGCAGACCAGCCGTATCCTCGCCGCGATGTTCAACGACGAACAGCACTTCGCCCACCACGCCGCGCTGCCGGCAGTCGCCCAATTCGGCGACGAGGGCGCGGCCAACCACACGCGCTTCTGCAAGTCCTACGGCGAAGCCGGCGTGGAGTTCTTCGTGTTCGGTCGCAGCGCCTTCGACAGCCGCTTCCCCGCGCCGCAGCGCTACCCGGCGCGGCAGACCCTGGAAGCCTGCCAGGCGGTCGCCCGCCTGCACGGCCTGAGCGATGACGGCGTGGTCTACGCCCAGCAGAACCCGGCGGTGATCGACCAGGGCGTGTTCCACAACGACGTGATCGCGGTCGGCAACGGTGAAGTGCTGTTCCACCACGAAGACGCCTTCCTCGACACCGAACGCGTGCTCGCCGAACTGCACGACAAGCTGGGTCGTCGTGGCGGTCGCTTCCGCGCCGTGTGCGTGCCGCGCGACCAGGTCACGGTCGAGGACGCAGTGAAGTCCTACCTGTTCAACAGCCAGCTGCTTTCTCGCGCGGACGGCAACATGCTGCTGATCGTCCCGGAGGAGTGCCGCAAGAACGAGCGCGTATGGAGCTACCTGTCGCGCCTCACCGCCGAGGACGGCCCGATCCGCGAGGTGAAGGTGTTCGACCTCAAGCAGAGCATGCAGAACGGCGGCGGCCCCGCTTGCCTGCGCCTGCGCGTGGCGCTGACCGACAAGGAGCTGGCAGCGGTCAACCCAGGCGTGATCATGACCCCGACCCTGCACGACACCCTGGTCACCTGGGTCGACAAGCACTACCGCGATCGCCTGGCCGAAGCCGACCTGGCCGACCCGCAACTGCTGGTCGAGTGCCGGACGGCGTTGGATGAATTGAGTCAGATCCTTAAACTGGGCTCGGTTTATCCCTTCCAGCAGATCTGAGTGACCGACATGACCGAAAGCCTCCCGCTGATTCTCGAAGACAACAAGGGCGAGCGCCGCGAGACCCACACCGCGCGCCTGGCCATCCGCCTGGAAGGGCGCGAGCTGTGGCTGGAGGCTGACGGCAAGGGCGGCCTTACGATCTACGCCGATTCCCATGAGGACGACGCCGAGATCCCGCTGCTGGTGGTGCGTCCGCAGGCGGTGAACCAGTTGGGCCTGAGCCTTGAACTGGAAGCCGCCGAAGTCCACGAACATGGTCCAGACTGTGGATGTGACCATCACCACTGATCGCGGAGTCCGCGGCCGCTCCGGCCGCGGGGAATGATGGAGGCGTCCGCATGCTAGCCCTGGGCAAACTGCTCGAACTGACCCTCGCCGGCCGTGAGCCGACGGAAAAGATTCAGCTCACCGCGGACGGCACCCGTCTGCACTGGCTGGCTGAAGGCGCCCTCGAAGTCACTCCGCCGGTGGCGCGCGACAATGACCGCGACCTGCTGCTCTCGGCAGGCATCCACGGCAACGAGACAGCCCCGATCGAGCTGCTCGACCACCTGGTGCACCGCATCGCCCGCGGCGAGCTGAAGCCGGCGGCGCGGGTGCTGTTCCTGCTCGGCAACCCCGAGGCCATGCGCCGGGGCGAGCGCTACCTGGAGCAGGACATCAACCGCCTGTTCTGCGGCCGCCACGAGGAGGGCAGCGGCAACGAGGCCCTGCGCGCGGCAGAGCTGGAGCGTCTGGCCGCCGCGTTCTTCGCCCGTGAAGGGCGCTCGCGCCTGCACTATGACCTGCACACCGCCATTCGCGGCTCGAAGATCGAGCAGTTCGCGCTCTACCCCTGGGCCAGCGGCCGCGAGCATTCCCGCGAGGAACTGGCGCGCCTGCGCAGTGCCGGCATCGACGCCGTGCTGCTGCAAAGCAAGCCGGGCATCACCTTCAGCGCCTACACCTATAGCCATCTCGGTGCCGAGGCGTTCACCCTGGAACTGGGCAAGGCCCGACCGTTCGGGCAGAACCAGGGGGTGAACCTGGATCGCCTGGAGGCCATGCTGCAGGGCGCGATCAGTGGCGAGGAAGCGGACGGAGCGCGGATCGACGGCCTGCAGCTGTTCGCTGTCTCCCGCGAGGTGATCAAGCACAGCGACCACTTCCGCCTGCACCTGGACGACGCGGTGGACAACTTCACCGAGCTGGACCACGGCTTCCTGCTCGCCGAGGACATCGGCGGCACCCGCTGGATCGTGGAAGAGCAGGGCGCGCGGATCATCTTCCCCAATCCCCGGGTGAAGAACGGCCTGCGCGCCGGCATCCTGGTGGTCCCCACAGAGCTCTGACGGCTTTTCGTAGGGGCGAGCTTGCTCGCGAACCGCCCGGCGCCGAAGCCGCCGGAAAAAGTTCGCGAGCAAGAGCTGGGCGCCCCCCTCGATCCTACAGTTGCTCCAAGCCTTGTTCCGTCCCTGGCGAGCGCTTAGCATCGGCCCTTTCCGCCTGATGCCCAAGGAGTTCCGCCATGTCCATCATCGACCTTCGCAGCGATACCGTGACCCTGCCCACCGCCGGCATGCGCGAGGCCATGGCGCGGGCCGAGCTGGGCGATGACGTCTACGGCGAAGACCCGACGGTGAACCGCCTGGAAGCGACCCTGGCCGAGCGTCTCGGATTCGCCGCCGCGCTGTTCGTGCCCACCGGCACCATGAGCAACCTGCTTGGCCTGATGGCGCATTGCGGCCGGGGCGACGAGTACATCGTCGGCCAGCAGGCGCACACCTATAAATATGAAGGCGGTGGCGCCGCCGTGCTGGGCTCCATCCAGCCGCAGCCCATCGATGGCGAGGCCGACGGCTCGCTGGACCTGGCCAAGGTCGAGGCGGCGATCAAGCAGGACGATTTCCACTTCGCCCGCACCCGCCTGCTGGCGCTGGAAAACACCATGCAGGGCAAGGTCCTGCCGCTGACCTACCTTGCTGCCGCGCGGGAAATGACCCGCCGCCGCGGCCTGGCGCTGCATCTGGATGGCGCGCGGCTGTACAACGCGGCGGTGAAGCTGGGTGTGGATGCCCGCGAAATCACCCGCCATTTCGACTCCGTCTCGGTGTGCCTGTCCAAGGGCCTCGGCGCGCCTGTGGGGTCGGTACTCTGTGGCGATGCCGAGCTGATCGGCCGTGCGCGCCGTCTGCGCAAGATGGTCGGCGGCGGCATGCGCCAGGCCGGTGGCCTCGCGGCGGCCGCGCTGTATGCGCTGGACCATCAGGTCGAGCGCCTCGCCGAAGACCACGCCAACGCCGAAGCGCTGGGCCGTGGCCTGGCTGAACTGGGCTACGCCATCGAGCCGGTGCAGACCAACATGGTCTACGTCGGCATCGGCGAGCAGGCTGGCGCACTGGGGGCGCACCTCGCCGAGCGCGGCATCCGCGTCAGCCCGGCGGCGCGCCTGCGGCTGGTCACCCACCTCGATGTGAAAAACGCCGATATCCCGCATATCGTCGAAGCTTTTGCCGCCTTTCGTCGTTCCTGACGGAAATTATTGCGCGATAGGGGTTAACTATCGCGCAAAGACACTACAACCTTGATGCGAGGCCGATATAATGCGGCCCTTTGCCGGCGATTCGTGGCCGCATTTTTCCGTGGAAGAACCTATGAAAAGCGCTGAAATCCGTGAAGCCTTCCTCCGCTTCTTCGAAGAGAAGGGGCACACCCGCGTAGCGTCCAGTTCGCTGATCCCCGCGAACGACCCGACCCTGCTGTTCACCAACGCAGGCATGAACCAGTTCAAGGACTGCTTCCTGGGCCTGGAAAAGCGCGCCTACACCCGCGCCACTACCAGCCAGAAATGCGTGCGTGCCGGCGGCAAGCACAACGACCTGGAAAACGTCGGTTACACCGCGCGCCACCACACCTTCTTCGAAATGCTGGGCAACTTCAGCTTCGGCGACTATTTCAAGCGCGACGCCATCACCTACGCCTGGGAATTCCTCACTTCGGAGAAGTGGCTGAACCTGCCCAAGGAAAAGCTCTGGGTCACCGTCTACGCCAGCGATGACGAGGCCTACGACATCTGGACCCAGGAAGTCGGCATCCCCGCCGAGCGTATGGTCCGCATCGGCGACAACAAGGGCGCTCCCTACGCTTCGGACAACTTCTGGGCGATGGGCGACACCGGTCCGTGCGGTCCGTGCACCGAGATCTTCTTCGACCACGGCGCCGACATCTGGGGCGGCCCGCCCGGCTCGCCGGAAGAAGACGGCGACCGCTACATCGAGATCTGGAACAACGTCTTCATGCAGTTCAACCGCACCGCGGACGGCGTCATGCACCCGCTGCCGGCGCCGAGCGTGGACACCGGCATGGGCCTTGAGCGCATCAGCGCCGTGCTGCAGCACGTCCACTCGAACTACGAGATCGACCTGTTCCAGAGCCTGCTGAAGGCCTCGGCCGACGCCATCGGTTGCGCCAACGACGACGCACCGTCGCTGAAAGTGGTAGCCGACCACATCCGTTCCTGCGGCTTCCTGATCGCCGACGGCGTACTGCCGTCCAACGAAGGCCGCGGCTACGTGCTGCGCCGCATCATCCGTCGCGCCTGCCGCCACGGTAACAAGCTGGGCGCCAAGGGCACCTTCTTCCACAAGATCGTCGCCGCGCTGGTCGGCGAGATGGGCGAGGCCTTCCCCGAGCTCAAGCAGCAGCAGGCGCACATCGAGCGCGTGTTGAAGACCGAGGAAGAGCAGTTCGCCAAGACCCTGGAGCAGGGCCTGAAGATCCTCGAGCAGGACCTGTCCGAGCTCAAGGGCAGCGTCATCCCGGGCAACGTGGTGTTCAAGCTGTACGACACCTACGGCTTCCCGGTGGACCTGACCAACGACATCGCCCGCGAGCGCAGCCTGACCCTCGACGAGGAAGGCTTCGAGCGCGAGATGGAGGCCCAGCGCGAGCGTGCCCGCTCCGCCAGCGCCTTCGGCATGGACTACAACAGCCTGGTGAAAGTGGATGGCGACACCCGCTTCCTCGGCTACCAGGGCGTTTCCGGCGCCGGCCAGATCGTCGCCCTGTTCAAGGACGGCAAGGCCGTCGAGCAACTGGGCGAAGGCGAGGAGGGTGTGGTCGTCCTCGACCAGACTCCGTTCTATGCCGAATCCGGCGGCCAGGTCGGCGACAGCGGTTACCTTGAAGCTGCCGGCGTGCGCTTCGACGTGCGCGACACCACCAAGGCTGGCGGTGCGCACCTGCACCACGGTGTGGTTGCCCAGGGCAGCCTGACCGTCGGCGCCGCCGTGAAGGCCGAGGTCGACGCTTCCGTGCGCCAGGCCACCGCGCTGAACCACTCTGCGACCCACCTGCTGCATGCCGCGCTGCGCCAGGTACTGGGCGATCACGTCCAGCAGAAGGGCTCCCTGGTCGACAGCCAGCGCCTGCGCTTCGACTTCAGCCACTTCGAGGCAATCAAGCCCGAGCAGCTGAAGCAGCTGGAAGACATCGTCAACACCGAGATTCGCAGGAACTCCGAGGTCGAGACCGAAGAGACCGACATCGAGTCCGCCAAGAACAAGGGCGCCATGGCGCTGTTCGGCGAGAAGTACGGCGATCAGGTGCGCGTGCTGAGCATGGGCGGCAAGTTCTCCGTCGAACTGTGTGGCGGCACCCACGTGTCCCGCACCGGCGACATCGGTCTGTTCAAGATCACCAGCGAAGGCGGTGTGGCTTCCGGCGTGCGCCGTATCGAAGCGGTCACCGGCGGCGCTGCGCTGGCCTACCTCAACGGTGCCGAAGAGCAGCTCAAGGAAGCGGCCGGCCTGGTCAAGGGCAGCCGTGACAACCTGCTGGACAAGCTCTCCGGCCTGATCGAGCGCAATCGTCAGCTGGAAAAGGAGCTGGAGCAGCTCAAGGCCAAGGCTGCCAGCGCGGCCGGCGACGACCTGGCGGGTTCCGCCGTGGAAGTCGGCGGTGTGAAGGTGCTGTCCTCGCGCCTCGACGGTCTGGACGGCAAGGCGCTGCTGGCGCTGGTCGACCAACTGAAGAACAAGCTGGGCAGTGGCGTGATCCTGCTGGGCGGCGTGTTCGAGGAGAAGGTCGTGCTGGTTGCCGGCGTGACACAGGATCTGACCGCGAAGCTGAAAGCGGGCGATCTGATGAAGCAGGCTGCTGCGGCCGTGGGCGGGAAGGGCGGTGGTCGCCCGGACATGGCCCAGGGCGGTGGCGTCGATGCCGGCAAGCTGGACGAGGCTCTGGCGCTGGCAGTCAAGTTTGTCGAACAGGGCCTCTAAAGGCCCTGAAAAACGGGGCCCGCAGCGCGTCCGGCGGGCCTTGGCAGCATGCGGTGATGCATGTTTAATGGGCGCCCTTCAGGAATCAGGCGGCTTTTGAAATGGCTTTGATCGTACAGAAGTTTGGAGGGACCTCCGTCGGCACCGTCGAGAGAATCGAGCAGGTAGCCGAGAAGGTGAAGAAATTCCGTGAAGCGGGCGACGACATCGTCGTGGTGGTGTCCGCCATGAGCGGCGAGACCAACCGCCTGATTGGTCTGGCGAAACAGATCATGGACCAGCCGATTCCGCGCGAACTGGATGTCATGGTCTCCACCGGCGAGCAGGTGACCATCGCCCTGCTGAGCATGGCGCTGCTGAAGCGTGGCGTGCCGGCGGTTTCCTACACCGGTAACCAGGTCCGTATCCTGACTGACAGTTCCCACACCAAGGCGCGTATCCTGAGCATCGACGATGCGAACATTCGCGCAGATCTGAAAGCCGGCCGCGTCGTCGTGGTCGCGGGCTTCCAGGGTGTGGACGAGCACGGCAACATCACCACCCTCGGCCGCGGCGGCTCCGACACCACCGGCGTAGCCCTGGCGGCGGCGCTGAAAGCCGATGAGTGCCAGATCTACACCGATGTCGACGGCGTCTATACCACCGACCCGCGCGTCGTGCCGCAGGCCCGTCGCCTGGACAAGATCACCTTCGAAGAGATGCTGGAAATGGCCAGCCTCGGCTCCAAGGTGCTGCAGATCCGCTCGGTGGAATTCGCCGGCAAGTACAACGTCCCGCTGCGCGTGCTGCACAGCTTCCAGGAGGGTCCGGGCACCCTCATTACCCTTGATGAAGAGGAATCCATGGAACAGCCGATCATCTCCGGCATCGCCTTCAACCGCGACGAAGCCAAGCTGACCATCCGTGGCGTACCGGATACCCCCGGCGTTGCTTTCAAGATTCTCGGCCCGATCAGTGCCGCCAATGTAGAAGTCGACATGATCGTGCAGAACGTCGCGCACGATAACACCACCGACTTCACCTTCACCGTGCACCGCAACGACTACCAGGCCGCCCTGGAAATCCTCAAGCAGACCGCCATCGCCATCGGCGCGCGCGAAGCAACCGGCGACACCAACATCGCCAAGGTTTCCATCGTCGGCGTCGGCATGCGCTCCCACGCCGGTGTCGCCAGCCGCATGTTCGAAGCCCTGGCCAAGGAGACCATCAACATCCAGATGATCTCTACCTCGGAAATCAAGGTTTCCGTGGTCATCGAAGAGAAGTACCTCGAGTTGGCGGTCCGTGCCCTGCACACCGCTTTCGAACTCGACGCCCCCGCCCGACAGGGCGAGTAAGGCGGGATATACCGAAAGGCGCGGCTAACCCGCGCCTTTTGTCGTTTTTGACTGTCTGACAGGAACTTTCTTTCCGGCAGGACTGGTCAATACTTGGGTGAAGGATTCGCGCACTTGATCTATACGAATCTGCCACCATTTCTTTTTTGCAGACTGCTTATCCCGTAACACGTAAGGAGAAAGGAATGCTGATTCTGACTCGCCGGGTCGGAGAGACCCTGATGGTCGGTGACGACGTCACCGTGACTGTATTGGGTGTCAAAGGAAATCAGGTGCGTATCGGTGTGAATGCGCCGAAGGAAGTTGCTGTGCACCGTGAGGAAATCTACCAGCGCATCCAGAAAGAGAAAGACCAAGAACCAAACCATTAATTTTTCTAAAAATTTTCTTTGCAAACGGGGAAAACATGGATATCATGCGCCCCGTGTTGCGGAGAGGTGGCCGAGTGGCCGAAGGCGCTCCCCTGCTAAGGGAGTACACCTCAAAAGGGTGTCGGGGGTTCGAATCCCCCCCTCTCCGCCATTGCATCCTCTGGTGCGATGAGTTGTCCGGTTACGTAAGTGACTGAAAAGATTGAAAAATCTTGTTGACAGGTCAGAAAAATCGCACTAGAATTTGCGCCCTCATCAGCGCACTCATAGCTCAGCTGGATAGAGTACTCGGCTACGAACCGAGCGGTCGGAGGTTCGAATCCTCCTGAGTGCGCCATATACGGGGCAACGCGAAAGCGGGGCTTCAGTGGCGAAAGGGCTGAAAGGCCATTAGCTGCAACCAGTTGGTGAATCTGGTTAAACTTTGCCAACGACGCACTCATAGCTCAGCTGGATAGAGTACTCGGCTACGAACCGAGCGGTCGGAGGTTCGAATCCTCCTGAGTGCGCC
>NZ_JBGLYK010000205.1:0-10124 GCF_047304025.1 Pseudomonas sp. Pseusp97
ATCGGCCAGCCGCGCGGACGGCTCAGCGTGATCGGCCTGGGCCAGGCCCTGGCGGATGCGCTCGGGCAGTTGCGTGTCCACCAGGGTGACATGGGCGAGGACGACGCGCGGATGAATGCGCAGCTCGTTCTGCGCGATGCCCTCGGCCCTGGCGTCGATGCGCAGGGTATGCGCGGCATCGTCGGCCAGTGGCAGGTCCAGCTCGTCCAGCCAGGGCGCGTCGCCCTCGATGCGCAGGGTGTCGCCGCCCAGCAGGTCGGAGACGAAGCGCTTGCCCTGTTCAATGTCCGCCAGCGCATAGCCCGGCGGCGGGTCGAGCAGGCAGGCGCCGAAGCGCAGCTCGCCGCTGGTGGTGATTGCTGGCGCAACGTCCAATGCGGCGGCGATCTCGCGGGCCATGCGGTTCACCCCGCCCAGCCCGCCGAGCAGCGGCACCACGGCGCTGCCGTCTTCGGCGACAGCCAGCACTGGCGGCTCCGCGCCTTTCTCGATGAGCAGCGGCGCAAGGGTGCGAATGACGATGCCGGCAGCGCACAGGGCGATGATCGGGGTGTCGTCGCGGTACAGCTGGCGCAGGGTATCGCCGAAATTCGCGTAGGACTCATCGGCGCCTTCGACGCGGTCCTTCAGCCCCAGTACACGCGCCTGTGGATAAATACCCTGCAGGCGTCGTGCAGTGGCCAGCGCACCCTGGCCGAGAATGACGATGGCAGCACGCATCAGCCGTTCCACCGTTGGCCGGGGATGACGATCATCGAGAAATACGGCGAGGCCATCGGATCGACGTCGTCCAGCGCGACGATGCGCTGCTCGCGCATGGTCGCGCGCTCGACGTAGTGGGCGCCGCCGTCGCGGCCCAGCTCGCGCAGCACACGGCGGACCTTGTCGAAATTGCGCCCGAGCTTCATCACCACCGCCGCATCGGCGTCAGCCAGACGGCGCTTGAGCTCGTCTTCCGGCAACACGCCAGACAGCACCGACAGGCTCTGGTTGCGGTACACCAGCGGCACGCCGAGCACCGCCGCGCTGCCGAGCATCGAGCAGACGCCGGGTACGACTTGGGTGTCATACCGGTCCGAAAGACGGTCATGCAGGTACATGTAGGAGCCGTAGAAGAACGGGTCGCCCTCGCAGATCACCGCCACGTCACGGCCGGCGTCCAAGTGCATCGCCACCTGCTCGGCGGCTGTGTCGTAGAAGTCGCTGATCACGCCTTCATAGGTCAGCGGCGGCTCCAGCTTTTCGGTGGTCACCGGGTAGACCAGCGCCAGGCGTTGCTGCTCATCGAGCAGGTGCTGCTCGATGATGGCGAAGGCGTTGCCGCCCTGGCCTGCGTGGTGCTTGGCCTTCGCCACGAAATAGCCGATCACCGGGGCGGCGCGCAGCAGACGCAGGGCCTTGAGGGTCAGCAGTTCCGGGTCGCCAGGGCCGACGCCCAGGCCGATGAGACGGCCGGTCATCACTCCACCTCCGTGGCCAGGGCGTTTACCGCCGCGGCTGCCATCGCGCTGCCGCCACGGCGACCGCGCACGATCACGTAGGGCACGCCGCGGCTGTCGGCGGCGAGGGCGTCCTTGGATTCCATGGCACCGACGAAGCCCACCGGGAAGCCGAGGATCAGCGCCGGTTTCGGTGCGCCGGCGTCGAGCATTTCCAGCAGGTAGAAGAGTGCGGTCGGCGCGTTGCCGATCACCACCACGCTGCCTTCCAGGTGCTCGCGCCAGTGCTCCAGAGCCACTGCCGAGCGGGTGTTGCCCAGCTCGCGGGCGAGCTCCGGGACGTCCGGGTCATTCAGCGTGCAGATCACCGGGTTATGCGCCGGCAGGCGCGCGCGGGTGATGCCCTCGGCGACCATCCGCGCATCGCAGAGGATCGGCGCGCCGGCGGCCAGCGCCGCCCGGCCGATGGCCCCGGCGCCGGCGGAGAAGCGCAGGTCCTGCACGACGTCGACCATGCCGCAGGCATGGATCACCCGCACGGCGAGTTTCTCGAGGTCCGCGGGGATGTGGGACAGGTCGGCTTCGGCGCGAATGGTGGCGAAGGACTGGCGATAGATCGCCTGGCCGTCGCGGATGTAATCAAGCATCAAGGGGGGCTCCGGGTGCGGCCAGCAGGTCGCCGGCGGCCTCGAGGGAAAGGTTGCGCGCCAGCGGCTGGCCGAAGCCGGCCACGCCATCGGCGCGACGGAACAGGTCATAGCGGCCGTCGGCAACGGCCAGCAGGGTGTAGGGCGCGACGTGGGCGGCGGCGCAGGAGCGCGGGCAGCCACACAGGTGCACGCCAGGCGGTGGCGCGTGGCGCAGGCGTTCGGCCAGCCGCAGGGCATCGGCCTTGGTATCGGCCAGCCCGCGTGAGCAACCGCTGGAGCCGCTGCACGCGACAAGGCGAGACAGCGGCTGCGCGGCGTCAATCACCAGGCCGAGGTTGGCCAGGGCGCCGATCACGACGGCGGCATCGGTTTGTGCCACGTTGGGAAGGATCAGACTTTGCCAGGGTGTCAGACGCAGCTGTCCGCCGCTGAAGCGCTCGGCGAGATCGGCGAGACCGAACAGGGTAGTGCTGTCGAACCGTCCGAGGACGAATCCTGCACCGACCATGGTGCGTTCCGGCTGGCGCTGGGGCTGAATCCCGAGATGACCGAAAGCGTTCGGAGCAGGACGTCGCCAGTTATCCACAACCGGCCCGAGTTGCAGCTCGAAGGGCAGGCGTTGCTGCAGGCGCTCCAGCAGTACATTGTCGCCGAGCATCTCGCGCAGGTGGCGCATGCGCGTCTGGCCGTCACCGGCAAGATCGAGGAACAGGTGCAGCAGGGTTTCCACCAGCAGCGGTACCTGCCCGGAGAACACGGCGGCTAATGCGGGGCGATCGGCCTCGCGCTGCGGTGGGCAACCGGCCAGGCCGAAGGCGAACAGCGGCGCCGCATCGTTGGACGTGGCCGACAGCCAGAGATCGTTGGGGTGCTCCAGCATCGCCAGCGCTTCGCCGCCGTCCAGCTGGATGCCGAACTTGGGCGACAGGCCATGGAAGCGCGGGGTGCGCTCCAGCAGGTCGAGCAATTGGCCGGCCAGCGGGCTCGCGTCGAAAGCGTTGTGCGCATCCAGGCCCAGCGCCGGGCTTACCAGCAGGTTGCGCACGTCGTCCGCCGCCAGTTCACGCGGGCCAAGGCCGGCGGCCAGCAGCTCGCGGCTCAGCGCACCTTCGGTGCCGGCATGCACGCCGCGAATCTGCAGGTTGGCGCGGTTGGTCGCTTCCAGTACGCCGTCGGCATGCCGCTCAGCGGCCAGGGCGATGGCGCGGGCGGCGCTGGCGTCGAGTTGTCCACAGGGCAGCTTGATGCGGCAGATGCCGCCGTCGCGGGAGGCCACGATGCGCAGCAGGCCGGGACAGGCATGCGGGCGGACGGGCAGGGCTGAGGAATCTTGCACAGTGGTCACCAGGGCTGGGTCGCGGTGACCTGCGAATCCCCAAAGGGGACTTCACGACACCGATACACCCCGCTCGATGTCTGCACACGCGACTGGTTTCGTCGGCAGGTCTCCTGGCTGGCAGGTCCTAATCCAGCGCGGCCTTCCCGGTTGCCCAGTGGCCTGGACGGCAACACGGAACCTCTCTCGTGTCGCCGCATTGCGCGGACTCGCTGCTTACAGTTGCGGGGGCAGCCACGGCTTAACCGTGTTCCCTCTTCGGCTCTGAGAAACCTCACCGCAAAAGGCGAAGCGTCCTACGAGCACCGACGAAGCGGGTATTATGCCTGCTTTGCCCGAAGGCAGGAAAAGCCTGCCCGTCGGATCGATCGTCGCACCCTGAGGACATTTCATGACGCCCTGGCTGACCATCGTCGGCATCGGCGAGGACGGCTATGCCGGCCTCGGCAAGGCCGCGCGCCGCGCCCTGCTCGCTGCCAGCGAAGTGATCGGCGCGCCGCGCCAGCTGGAGCTGCTGCCGCATTGCCTGGGCGCCCGTCGCCAGGCCTGGCCGAGCCCGTTCAGTCTGGAACCGGTGTTGCGCCGGCGCGGCGAGCCGACCTGCGTGCTGGCCAGCGGCGACCCGATGCTGTTCGGCGTCGGCGCGAGCCTCGCCCGTCAGATCCCGTCCGAGGAAATGCTCGTGCTTTGCGCGCCGTCTTCCGCCTCGCTCGCCGCCGCACGGATGGGTTGGGCATTGCAGGACTGCACACTGCTGTCGCTGGTGGCGCGCCCATTGGCCGCGCTCAATGCGCAGATCCACGACGGCGCGAAGCTGCTGGTCCTCAGTAACGATGGCAGCAGCCCGGCGGCTATTGCCGCGCTGCTGCGCGAGCGGGGTTTCGGCGCGAGTCGCCTCAGCGTGCTGGAGCACCTGGGCGGCGAGGCGGAGCGCCGCATCGACGGACTGGCCAGCGACTGGTCGCTGAGCGAGGCTGCTGCCTTGAACCTTGTCGCGGTGCACTGTGTGGCCGGCGTCGACGCGGTTCGCCTGCCGTTGACGACCGGCCTGTCGGACGAGTCCTACCGACATGACGGTCAACTGACCAAGCGCGATGTGCGCGCCGTGACGCTGGCACGGCTGGCGCCCAGGCCCGGGGAATTGTTGTGGGACGTCGGCGCCGGCTGCGGTTCCATCGGTATCGAATGGATGCGCGCGCATCCGACCTGCCGCACGCTGGCCATCGAAGCCAACGAAGGGCGCCAGGAGCATATCCGTTTCAACCGCGACGCCCTCGGCGTGCCGGCGCTGCAACTGGTCTGCGGCGCCGCGCCGGAAGCCTTGCAGGGGCTGGAGCGCCCCGACGCGATCTTCATCGGCGGCGGCGTGACCCTGCCCGGCGTGTTCGAGCAATGCTGGGAGCAACTCAAGCCCGGCGGCCGCCTGGTGGCCAACGCGGTCACCCTGCAGAGCGAGTCCATGTTGCTGAGCTGGCGCGCCCGCATCGGCGGCGAGCTGACCCGCCTGTCGGTATCCCAGGCCCAGCCGCTGGGCGGCTTCGATACCTGGCGCGCGGCGTTGCCGATCACTCTGCTGGAAGTCTGGAAGGAATGACCGGCTCCATTCGGTTCGGCGGGACTCAATGGCAACCGTCAACTCGTAACAGCATGGGTATCGCTCCGCTCCACCCATCCTACGATGCGTTCTGTCATGCGTGACGAGACTGCCGAAGAACCCCGCCCGCTGCGCAGTGGCTACACCACCGGCAGCTGCGCCACCGCCACCAGCCTCGCAGCGGCGCGCCTGCTGCTCACCGGTGAAGCGCTGGACGCTGCGCAGATCGCCCTGCCGAAGGAGCGCACCGCGACCCTGCGCCTGGAGTTCTGCCGGCTCACTGCCGATGGCGCCGAAGCCGGCACGTTGAAGGATGCCGGCGACGACCCGGACGTCACCCACGGTGCTCTGGTTTTCGCCCGCGTCGCCCTGAGCGATGAGCCCGGTGTGCGCTTCCACGCTGGAGAAGGCGTTGGCACCGTCACCAGGCCCGGGCTGGTGCTCGCGGTGGGCGAGCCGGCGATCAACCCGGTGCCGCGCCAGATGATGCAGGGCAACCTCGCTGCGCTGGCGGCCGAGTGCGGCTATGCCGGCGGCTTCGATGTCACGATCAATGTCGAGGGCGGCGCCGAGCTGGCGCTCAAGACCATGAACCCGCGCCTGGGCATCCTCGGCGGCCTGTCGATCCTTGGCACCACCGGCATCGTCCGGCCGTTCTCCTGCTCGGCCTACATCGCCTCGATCCAGCAGGGCATCGACGTCGCCCTTGCCAACGGCTTCCGCCACCTGGCTGCCTGCACCGGCAATGCCAGCGAGGACGCCATGCGCCGTCGCTATGGCTTCGACGACACCGCGCTGATCGAGATGGGCGACTTCGCTGGCGCCGCGCTCAAGCACCTGCGCAAGGTGCCGGTGGAGCGCTTCAGCCTCTGCGGCGGTTTCGGCAAGATCAGCAAGCTCGCCGCCGGCCACATGGACCTGCACAGCCGCCACTCCAGCATCGACCTGCCGCAGCTCGCCGAGTGGGCGGCGGAGATTGGCGCGTCGGGCGAGCTGCAGCAACGCATGCGTGAAGCCAACACCAGCCAGCAGGCGCTGGCGCTTTGCCGCGCCGAGGGCGTTGCGCTGGGCGATGCCGTCTGCGCCCGTGCACTGGCCTTTGCCCGGCGCATCGTGCCCGCTGCAGTGACGCTGGAAGTCTTCGCCATCGACCGCCAGGGCAACCTGGTGGGCGAGGCGCTGGAGGGGTGATGAAACGTGTCCTGCTGCTGGGAGGCATCGGCGAGGCCCTGGCCATTGCGCGCCGCCTTGGCCCGCAACACCTGTACAGCCTTGCCGGCCTCGGCAAGGTGCCGGACGACCTCGCCTGTGAACTGCGTGTTGGCGGTTACGGCGGCGCCGAAGGCCTTGCGGAGTTCATCCGCGAACGCGGTTTCGACCTGCTGCTCGACGCGACCCATCCCTACGCCGCGCAGATCAGCGCCAACGCCGCGCGTGCTGCGCAGCTGGCTGGCGTACCTTGCTGGGCGTTGCGGCGTCCAGGCTGGCAGGCCGGGGCCGGCGACGACTGGCGCGAGGTGGCCGGCTGGCCGGAGCTGATCTCGGCACTGAATGACTTTCGCCGCCCGCTGTTCACCATGGGGCGTGAGCCACTGGAGCACCTCGAAGAAATTCCCGCCCACCAGCACTGGACCGTGCGCTGCCTGCAAAGCCTGCCCGGCAATGCGCGCGCCGAAGTGCTGGGTGCGCGCGGACCGTTCACCCTGGAGGGCGAGCGCGAGCTGTTCAGCCGCTTGGGCACTGACGTGCTGGTGAGCAAGAACAGCGGCAGCCAGGCCACCGAGCCGAAGCTGCAGGTCGCCCGCGAGCGCGGTGTGCCGGTGCTGATCCTGGCGCGGCCTGCGTTGCCGGCAGTGGATCGGGAGTTCGACAGCGTGGAGTCGCTCTGGTCGGAGCTGGAGCCCTGTCTTTCGTAGGAGCGAGCTTGCTCGCGAACCGTCGTGTCGCCCCTGATTGCATCAACGCAGGGCGGCTCTTCCGCCACTGCGCTCCCCGGACGGTTCCATTGAACGACCCGGCTCGGCAGTGTTCACAGCTTCGTAGTGCTTCGCGAGCAAGCTCGCTCCTACGAAAGTCGTCGCCATGCTTCTCCGGCGCCCCGCCAGTCACTATGCTGGGCGCCGGTTTTCACAGGGAGTGACACCATGCTGCGAATCCTCGGCCGCGCTTCATCGATCAACGTGCGCAAGGTGCTCTGGACCTGCGCCGAGCTGAACCTGCCCTACGAGCGGGAAGATTGGGGTACGGGCTTCCGCTCCACCGCCTCGGCGGAGTTCATCGCGCTCAATCCCAATGCCATGGTCCCGGTCCTCATCGACGGCGACTTCGTGCTCTGGGAGTCCAACGCCATCTGCGGCTACCTCGCCACCCAGTATCCGCTGGACGAGCTGCTGCCCAGCTCACCGCGCGAGCGTGCTCTGGTCGAACAATGGATGGGTTGGCAGGCCACCGAGCTGAACAGCGCCTGGCGCTACGTGTTCTCGGCCAGGGTACGCAACAGCCCGAGCCACACCGACGAATCCGCCATCGCCCTGAGCGAGGCGCAGTGGAACCACTGCATGTCCCTGCTGGATCGCCAACTGGCGCACACGGGCGCGTTCGTCACCGGCGCCTGCTTCAGCCTCGCCGATGTCGTGCTCGGCCTGTCGGTGAACCGCTGGTACCTGACGCCCATGCAGCGTCCGGAACTGCCGGCGGTGGCGGCCTACTACGAGCGGCTGAGCGAGCGGCCGGGGTTCCTGTTGCATGGGCGCAATGGGGAGCCTTGATTCGGGATGTCTCGGTGCGGCGAATGACCGTCCCTCCAGCCCTGGCTGAGCGCGCCGCTCAAAGGGAGAGGGAGCCGTCCGGCGTAAAGTGTTTTATGGGTGTCAGCCGGCTTCTGCCGGATTGGTGCATCGCGCAGGACAGTCCCCTCTCCCTCTGGGAGAGGGCCAGTGTGAGGGGCTCTCAGTGAGTCTCCCCTGACACTTCACCAATCTGCCGATAGTCCGCCCCAAGCTCTTCCGCCAGCTTCCTGGCCCTGCCCAGTCGCACGGCTCCGCCCTCTATATCCACCAGCACCGTCGGGCAGTTCAGCGGCTGCAGCGTCGGCCAGTCGCGCAGGCGGCCGTCGGTCAGCACCAGCAGGCGCCGGTGTTCGCCCGGCTTCTGGCGCTGGCGCCGGTCCAGCCATTCGCGGGCTTGCTCGAGTGCCTCGACCAGCGGGGTGCCGCCGCCGGCGCAAATCCGCGCTGGTTGTGGCAAGGGCAGAAGGCTTCGAGTCAATTGCAGGAGTGGCTCGAGCAACTGGGCGCCGGCGAGCTGGCCGGGTCGAGGGTTGGCATCCGCGCCTGGGGCCGGGCGCGGGCGGATGCTCAGGGCTTTTTTGGCCAGCCCGTCAGTTGCCGGCGTTCGCCCATGGCGACGCTTTGCGCGGGCAGTTCGCCCCATTGGCCTTCGCCGTTGGAGGGATTGGACGGTGCCTGCGGTTGGCTGGAAGACGACTGCGGCGGCGTGCTCGATTGCGCTGGCGGGTGACGACGGCGATGGGCGAGGGCGAAGTGCTCGACCGCATCGATATCCTGCGCCTCGATGGCGTTGGCGCCGCGCCAGGCGGCATGCGCGCGGGCGGCACGCAGCCAGACGAGGTCGGCGCGCAGGCCATCGACGCCGGCGGCGTGGCAGCGCTCGGCGATGGTCTCCAGGGCGGCATCGTCCAGCGGGATCGCGGCCAGCTGCTGGCGCGCCTCGCCGCAGCGTTGTTGCAGGGCCTGTTGCGCATCCAGCCATTGCGCGAGGAACGCCTGCGGATCGGCATCGAAGGCCAGCCGGCGGCGGACGATCTCGGCGCGCTCGGTCGGCGCGGGTGCACCTTCCAGCTGCACCTTGAGGCCGAAACGGTCCAGCAGTTGCGGGCGCAGCTCGCCTTCCTCGGGGTTCATCGTGCCGATCAGCACGAAGCGCGCCGGGTGGCTGTGGGACAGGCCGTCGCGCTCGATCAGGTTGACCCCGCTGGCGGCCACGTCGAGCAGCAGGTCGACGAGGTGGTCGGGCAGCAGGTTCACTTCATCCACATAGAGCACGCCGCCGTGGGCATGGGCCAGCACGCCGGGGGAGAACTGCGCGCGGCCTTCGCCCAGCGCCGCGTCCAGGTCGAGGGTGCCGACGATGCGTTCCTCGCTGGCGCCCAGCGGCAGGGTGACGAAGCGCCCGCCGTCCAGCAGGTCGGCGACGCCGCGCGCCAGGGTGGACTTGGCCATGCCGCGCGGCCCTTCGATCAGCACGCCGCCGATGGCCGGGTCGATGGCCGCCAGGCACAGGGCCAGTTTCAGCTCATCGGCGCCGACGACGGCGGCCAGTGGGAAATGGGGAAGGGCGCTCATGGGGATTTCCTGCGGATTTCGTCCGTGCATGGTAGCGAACCGGGTGCAGGAGGTGCGACCAATGTCCATCGCAGCGATAGATTCAAGTCATTGATCGACGCTGCGCGATGCAGTACCTTGGCTCCACTTCCACGGAGAACATCATGCCGTCCAGCCTGTCCATCCAGTCCCTCGCCCGCCTCGGTGCCATCGGCTCCGTGGCTGCTCGCGCGCAGGTCCTGGCCGCTGCTGCCGGCTATTTCTTCTATGGGTATTGGTTTAGCCAAAGGCGCGCCTGATACCCCACAGGCGCCCTAGCAAGCAGGGTCGCCAACCAGAGAGATTCTTCAAACCCCGGTCGGCAACCCGACCGGGGTTTTTGTTTTTCCGGCCCACAAGGCCAACGCATTGCCAACCAATTGAATCGGGCCAAACGCCCGGACAGAGGATCGACACATGACCGCCTACACCACTGACTACCGCTATTACCGCAACTCCGACTGGCGATTTAGCAGCGCGCTGCGTGCCACCCAACGAGCCTTGCCACGAACACTTAGATAGAGCGCCGAGCGCGGATAGACCACCGCGCCGGCCAAGGATGCCAGTCAGATGAACGCTTCCACCTCCGCCCTGATCCGCCCCGAACACGCAGCCTCCGCCGAAGTCCTCGACCTCCCGCTGCCCTCCGCGCGCCGCCGCGAACAGCCGCTGCCGAGCCCCGCGGAACTGCGCCAGCGCCTGCCGCTGTCCGCCGCCATGGCC
>NZ_JBGLYK010000206.1:0-10063 GCF_047304025.1 Pseudomonas sp. Pseusp97
GAAGCTCCGCTCCTACGAAAAACGCACGGTGCCAACCTGTAGGAGCGAGCTTGCTCGCGAACCCGCCTTGGCGTCGGAGTGGCCGGCTGGCCATTGTCCCGGCTGCGCCGGGATTTCGCGGAGAAGCTCCGCTCCTACGAAAAGCGCACGGTGCCAACCTGTAGGAGCGAGCTTGCTCGCGAACCCGCGTTGGCGTCGGTGTGGCCGACTGGCCATTGTCCCGGCTGCGCCGGGATTTCGCGGAGAAGCTCCGCTCCTATGAAAAACGCACGGTGCCAACCTGTAGGAGCGAGCTTGCTCGCGAACCCGCCTTGGCGTCGGCGTGGCCGGCTGGCCATTGTCCCGGCTGCGCCGGGATTTCGCGGAGAAGCTCCGCTCCTACGAAAAATGCACGGTGCCAACCTGTAGAGCGAGCTTGCTCGCGAATCCGGCGGCTCCACTCGCACCGGCTTGCGTAGGAGCGGACTCTGTCCGCGATGACTTCCCATCCGCTCAACGGTCTGCGGCCAATCGCGGACGTTCCGAACGATCTTACCGGCCCTGGCGAATCCGCTTGAGCTCGTCGCCCAGCCAGGCGCTGGCGTCCTGCTTGCCGGCGGGGCAATCCACCTGGTAGCGCTGGCCGCTCATGCTGCTCTTGGTAGCGGCGCGCTCGATGAAGTCTTCCGCGCTGCCCACCATGTCCTTGTTCTCCAGGTAATCCAGCTTCTTCTGCAGGTGCGCCCGCGCCTCGGCGGCCGGGTACTCGCTGCCGTTGCGGATGAACTGGCAGCCGCTGTGTTCGACGAAGTCCAGCAACTGGCTGATTTCCTGCTGCGCCTTGGCGTCCATGGCGGCGTGAGCACTGCCACCGACAAGCATCAGGGCCATCAGGAGCGAGCGGAGGTTTCGAGAATGAGTCATGGCGATTCCTTGCCGGAGGGTGAAGCTGCCGATTATGTCAGCGGCTGCAGGCGTTCGCCGAGGCGGCCGCTGTCGACCAGTTCAAGGAACTCGTCACCCATCCGCTGGCTCTCGGCCATCGCCTTGCGCCAGTAACGCTCGCGCCCGGCGTCGTCGCCCAGATAACGATGGAAGTCCTTGCGGTCGGGCAGCTTGTTGTGCGGCAGGCGCGCCAGGTAGTCCTTCGACGGCGCCAGCAGCAGCACGTCCTGCAGGCGGCCGGCGTCGCCACGGCGCCAGGGCAGGCCCTTGTCGAACCAGCCGGGGATGACCTTGTCGGTGAAGTGCGGGTAGAGCACCACGCCCTCGGGCTGGTAGGGCAGGTCGAGGTGGTAGTCCAGCAACCCGCCGTCGCGGTAGGTGCCGGGGCCGGCGCCGGGAATGTCGCGCACGCCTTCCATGACCATGGGGATGGAGCCGGAGGCAAGCAGGGCGTGGCGCAGGTTGGTCAGGTCCAGGTGCAGGTAGCGCGAGGGAAAGTCCGCCAGCGCCTCCAGCGGCGGTGCGCGGCGGGCGTCATGGATGATCAGCCGTTCGAAGTGCCGATGCAGGTGGCGACGGCCGACCAGGTTGTCGCGGATAACTGCGCCCAGGCCCAGGCCGAGGTTCGCCTTGCCGTCCTGCGCGAGGCGGCCGTGGCTCTTCACCACCACTACGTTGAGGCGGTACCAGGGGTTGTCCAGCACGCTGGAGTCACAGCCATCGAGCAGGTCGTCGAGCATCTTCGCACAGCTTTTCGACACGTCGCTGATGCTCGCGTTGCGGGCGAAACGCTGCTGGGTATAGAGCTCGCCCAGACGGCGGATGCCTTCGGCCGGGTCGGGCAGGCAGGCGCTGGCGAAGCGCCAGGAGCCGATGGAGGCGCCGATCAGCGAGCGTTCGCGCGGGGCGCGCGGCAGCCATTCACCGAACAGGGCGAGGTCCAGGCCCTGGATGCCCAGCGCCTTCGGGCCGCCGGCGGCGCCGGGCAGGATTCCTACGTCGGCGGGGGCCAGCCCCTGTTCGCGGATGCGAAGGAGCGCACGGCTTCCAGCCTTGAGGGTGAGAGCGGGGGTCTTGATCTGGATGGCGGTCATGCGGGCCTCGCTTTGGCAGGCCGCGATTATAGAGCCTGTACGGGACAAGCAAGGAAACTTCACCGGGTGAATGTCTTTTGCCGATTCAGCTTGAGTTAAGTCCTTCGCCTTAGTCTGGAGATAAGAAAATTCCGACGAGGTATCTTCATGAACAGGCTGCTGACCCTGATTGCGCTTCCCGCTCTGCTGCTGGGGGCAGGTGCTGCGATGGCCCGCGACATCGGCCCGGATGAAGCGCTGCGCCTGCGCGATGCCGGCACCATCCGCAACTTCGAGGAGCTCAACCGAACCGCGCTGGCCAAGCATGCCGGCGGTTCGGTGTACGATAGCGAGCTCGAGCTGGAGCACGGCCGCTATCTCTACAAGGTCGACATCAAGGACGCCCAGGGCGTGAAATGGGATGTCGAGCTGGATGCGGTCACCGGCGAAGTCCTCACCGATCACCAGGATGACTGATGAAGACCGTTCTGCCGCGCGCGGTGCTGCTCGGCCTGGCGCTTGCCGCCATGGCCGGCACCGCGCAGGCCCATGACCTGAGCCAGGACGAAGCCCTGCGCCTGAGCAAGGAAGGGGTGATCCGCCCCTTCGAGGAAATCCTTCCCGCCGCGCTGAGCCGCTACCCCGGCTCGCGCCTGCTCGAAGCGGAGCTGGAGAAGGAGCACGACACCTACATCTACGAGGTGGAACTGCTGACCACCGAAGGCGTGGTGCGCGAACTGGAACTGGATGCCCGCGACGGTCGCATCCTCAAGGATAAGGAAGACGACTGATGCGCCTGCTGCTGGTGGAAGACCACGTACCCCTGGCCGATGAACTGCTGGCGACCCTGACCCGCCAGGGTTATGCGGTGGACTGGCTGGCTGACGGCCGCGACGCCGCCGTGCAGGGAGCCAGTGAGCCGTACGACCTGGTGATCCTCGACCTCGGCCTGCCGGGCCGCCCCGGGCTGGAAGTGCTGCAGGAGTGGCGCGGCATGGGGCTCGCGGTGCCGGTGCTGATCCTCACCGCGCGGGGCTCCTGGGCCGAACGCATCGACGGGCTGAAGGCCGGCGCCGACGACTACCTGACCAAACCGTTCCATCCCGAGGAATTGTTGCTGCGCATCCAGGCGCTGCTGCGCCGTGCCCGCGGCCTGGCCAACCAGAGCCAGCTGGAAGTGGCGGGCCTGAGCCTGGACGAGTCGCGCCAGTGTGTGCAGCAGGGCGGCAAGGAGGTCGACCTGACGTCCGCCGAGTTCCGTCTGCTGCGGTACTTCATGCTGCACCCCGGCCAGCTGCTGTCGAAATCGCACCTGGCCGAGCACCTGTATGACGGCGAGACCGAGCGCGACTCCAATGTCATCGAAGTCCACATCAACCACCTGCGCCGCAAGCTCGGTCGCGAGATCATCGAGACCCGCCGTGGCCAGGGCTATCGCTTCACCGGCAATGGAGTCGGCCGTTGATGTCGATCCAGCGCCGGCTCGGTCTCGGGCTCGGCGTGGTGCTGGTGGTGGTGGGCGTGGCGCTGGCGCAGGCGGGCCTCTGGCTGTTCGACCAGGGCTTGCGGCGCTACCTGGTGAACGGCCTGCAGGACGAGGCGGAAAGCCTGCTGGTGGGCATCACCCGTGGCCCGGCGGGGCTGCAACTGGACGGCCAGCGTGTCGATGCGGCCTATGAGCGGCTGTTCTCGGGGCGCTACTTCGTCATCCGCTTCGATGACCAGACCTGGCGTTCGCGCTCGCTGTGGGACAACGAGCTGAAACAGCCCTCGCACAAGGGCTTGGCCAGCAGGCTGGAGAAGGGGCCGGAAGGCCAACGCCTGCTGGTCTTTCGTGGCGACTACAAGCGTTACGGCAAGCACCTGAGCATCGTCGTCGCGCAGGACTACACGCCCGTCCTCAAGAGTTTCAATCGTTTGCGCAACATCGGCCTGGGTGCCGGTGCGCTGGCGCTGTTGCTGGTGCTGGTGTCTCAGGGCATTATCGTCCGCCGCTCCCTGCGCCCGCTGGAACGGGTGCGCCAGCAGATCGCGCAACTGCAGGAAGGCCAGCGCAGCCAGCTGGACAGCCAGGCGCCGCGCGAACTCGAACCCCTGGTGGAGCAGATCAACCACCTGTTGCAGCACACCGAGGACACCCTGCGCCGTTCACGCAATGCGCTGGGTAATCTCGGTCACGCGCTGAAGACGCCGCTGGCCGTGCTGATCAGTCTTGCCGACCGCGAGGAGCTGCGCGACCACCCCGAGTTGCGGCGGGTGCTGCAGGAGCAATTGGAGCAGATCGAGCAACGCCTGGCCCGCGAGCTGGGGCGTGCGCGGCTGGTGGGCGAAGCGCTGCCCGGCGCGCACTTCGATTGCGACGCGGAGCTGCCAAGCCTGTGCGACATGCTCAAGCTCATTCATGGTGACCACCTTTCCATCGACTGGCAGGCGCCCCCTGCGACGCGCCTGCCGTACGACCGGGAGGACCTGCTGGAAATGCTTGGCAACCTGCTGGACAACGCCTGCAAATGGGCCGACTCCGAGGTGCGGCTGAGGGTCGAGAAGGGGGGGGATGCGTATCAGCTGAGCGTGGACGACGATGGCCCCGGCATTGCCGAGGACCAGCGTGACAGTGTGCTGGAGCGTGGCACGCGGCTGGACGAGCAGGTGGCCGGGCATGGCCTGGGGCTGGGGATCGCGCGGGATATCGCGGCGGCTTGCGGTGGTGGACTGAAGCTGGCAAGCAGCGAACTGGGCGGGTTGCGGGTGGTCGTGGAGCTCCCTCGTCGGGCGGTTTGATCTGGCTGCCAGGGAGTTAGTGCGGTGCCGTGCGGTTCGCGAGCAAGCTCGCTCCTACAAGGTTAACTCGGCGCGCTCTTCGTAGGAGCGAGCTTGCTCGCGAACCCGCCCGGGCGTCGGTATGGCCGGCTGATCATTGTCCCGGCTGCGCCGGGATTTCGCGGAGAAGCTCCGCTCCTACGAAAAGCGCACGCTGCCAACCTGTAGGAGCGAGCTTGCTCGCGAACCCCGCCTGGGCACCGGCGTGGCCGGCGGACCTTGTCCCGGCTGCGCCGGGGTTTCGCGGAGAAGCTCCGCGCCTACGAAAGCGGCTCTGCCGTCAAACGCGGAACTGGTCCATCAACCCCTGCTGGTGGTTGGCCAGCTTGTTCAGCGACTGGCTGACCTGCGCCGATTCCTGCGCCTGGCTGGACAGCGATTCGGTCACGTCGCGGATGCCCGCCACGTTACGGTTGATCTCCTCCGCCACCGCGCTCTGTTCCTCGGCGGCGCTGGCGATCTGCAGGTTCATGTCGGTGATCACGCCCACCGCATCGCCGATGCGCTTGAGCGCGGCGACCGCCTGTTCGACCTGACTCACGCTGTCCTGCGCCTGGCGGTGGCTGTTGCTCATCGCGCCGACCACGTCGCGGGTGCCGTTCTGCAGGCCTTCGATCACCTGGCGGATTTCCTCCACCGAATCCTGGGTGCGCCTGGCGAGGTTGCGCACTTCGTCGGCGACCACCGCGAAGCCGCGCCCGGCCTCGCCGGCGCGGGCCGCTTCGATGGCGGCGTTGAGCGCCAGCAGGTTGGTCTGCTCGGCGATGCCGCGGATCACTTCCAGCACCGAGCCGATCTGCTCGCTGCTCTGCGCCAGGCCTTCCACCTGGCTCATGGCGCTGCTCATGTCGCTGGCCAGTTCGTCGATCAGGCGGGTGGTGTTGTCGATCACGCTGAGGCCGTCGCGGGTCGCCCCGTCGGCGCCGCGCGCGGCATCGGCGGCCATGGCGGCGCTGTTGGCGACATCGTGGGCGGTGGCGCTCATCTCCTGCGAGGCGGTGGCGACCTGGTCGACTTCGCGGAACTGCTGCTGCATGCCGGCGCTGGTCTGGCTGGCGATTTCCGAGGACTGGTCGGCGGTGGCGCGGGCGTCCTGCACCGAGGACTTCACGTCGCGGATGATCGGCTGCAGCTTGTCGAGGAAGCGGTTGAACCAGCCGGCCAGTTCGCCCAGCTCGTCCTTGCCGCTGTAGTCCAGGCGTTTGGTCAGGTCGCCTTCACCGCTGGCGATGTTGCGCAGCATGGCGGCGACATTGAGGATCGGCCGGGTCACGCCGCGGGCAGTGAGCCACATGGCGAACAGCCCGATCAGGATGGCGAGCAGGCCGAAGGCCAACTGGTAGGCGGTGCCCTGCACGCGCTGGTCGTCCAGTTCGTTCTGCAGCGTGATCGCCGGGCCGAGCAGCACCTTCTGCGGCACTTCCAGCAGCACGCCCCAGGGCTTGGAGCCGGGGATCGGCTGCAACGGTTCGACCACGCGCAACTGGTCGTCCTGGCGGAACACCTGCTCATGGTTGGCAGCGATGGCTTGCAGCAGTTCGGCGCCCTGGTTCGGATAGACGTCCTTGAGGTTCTTGCTCAGCCTGGAGGCATCGGCGCTGTGCCCGGCGAGCAGGCCGGCGGCGCTGACGATGCTGACGCGGCCCTGGCCGTCGTACAGTTCGCGGCTACCGTCGACGGCGATTTCCTGCAGCTTCTCCATGCTGATGTCCAGGCCCATGACGCCGATGACCTTGCCGTCCAGTTCCAGCGGAAAAGCGATGCTGGTCATGAGCATCTTCTTCTTGCCCACTTCGTCGAAGTACGGGTCGAGCACGCAGGGCTGGCCGGTGGTCTTGGGGCAGGTGAACCAGGCGTTATAGGCGCTGCCGCTGGGGCCGGGGCTGGTGTCCTGCAGCAGCGACTCGGCCATGGCTTCGGATTCCAGCTGGCCCGGCGTGGCCTGGGACCAGTAGATGGAGAAGCGCCCGGCGTCGTTGCTGCCCAGTTCGCCCTGGCCGGCGAAGAGCTTGTCCTTGCCGTCCAGCGCATCGGGTTCGAAGGCGACGTAGAGGCCCAGCAGCTCCGGGTTGCCTTCCAGCGCGGTCTTCACCTGGCGGGTCAGGTCCTCGCGCAGGTCGTACGCGTCGAGGAAGCGCTTCTGCGCCTGGTCGCGCAGGAACAGCACCTGCCGCGAAAAGCCCTTGCCGTACTGGTAGGCATCCATGATGTAGCGCTGGATGCGCATGGCCTGGACTTCGCCGCGCGATTGCAGGCGCGCCTGGGCCGCTTCATCGAGCATCCCGGTGCTCGATTGCTTGACCAGCGCGGTGCTGTGTTGGGTGCGGTAGACCGACAGGCCGGACAGCAGCGAGACGACGCCGAGCAGGCACAGCCCGGCGAGCAACGTGATCTTCCACTGGATGGAGAGACGGCGCAGCAACATGGAGAGGGGTCCTTGTTCTAACGAAACCTCGGGAGTGCCCGGTATATCGGCCTTTCCCGCATCTTCTTGACCGGTGACGGGGCGAAACGCCAGAAAACAGGCGATTCTGGCGTGCCATTAAGAACGCCGGCGACTTTCAGGCAAAAAGCGTGCGCACTTTGGTGGAAATCCCGCCTGCCGATTTCGGAAACGTCCTGATTCGACACGGGTTTTGACACCTCGCCGGGGGTTTGGCAGAGTGCGCGCCTTTTGCCCGTGCCCTGCGCGGCGATCCGTGAGAGGAGTGAAAAGGATGAATGCGGTGCTGATCGCCATTGGCCTGATGCTGGTGCTGAGCCTGTGTCGCGTGCATGTGGTGGTCGCACTGATCGCCGGCGCGGTGGCGGGTGGTTTGCTGGGTGGCCTGGGCATGGATGGCACGCTCAAGGCCTTCAACGACGGCTTGGGCGCCGGTGCGACAGTGGCGCTGTCCTACGCTATGCTGGGCGCCTTTGCTGTGGCCATCGCGCGCTCCGGAATGGCGCACGCCCTGGCCGATCGTGCCCTGGCGATGCTCGGCCGGCACGAGGCGAATGGCTCCGGCGCCTTCAAGTGGATGATGGTCGGCCTGCTGCTGGTGGTGGCGATCTCGTCGCAGAACATCCTGCCGATCCACATCGCTTTCATTCCGCTGCTGGTGCCGCCGCTGCTCTACGTGCTGACCCGCCTGCAGATCGACCGCCGGCTGATCGCCTGCGTCATCACCTTCGGCCTGATCACCCCCTACATGTTCCTGCCGGTGGGCTTCGGCAACATCTTCCTGAACCAGATCCTGCTGGCCAACGTGGCGCGCGCGGGCGTCGATGTTCAGGGCATCAACGTCACCCATGCCATGCTGATCCCGGCGCTGGGCATGGTCTGCGGGCTGCTGATCGCGGTGCTGTTCAGCTACCGCCGCAAGCGTGTCTATGACCTGGAGCGCATCGAACAGGCCGAGCGGGTCGATACGCCCTACAGCAGGATGAGCCTGGTGGTGGCGGGCGTCGCGGTGGCGGCGGCCTTTGCCGTGCAGCTGCTGCTGGACTCGATGATCCTCGGTGCGCTGGTGGGCTTCTTGGTGTTCTCGCTGTCCGGCGTGGTGCGCTGGAAGGAAGCGGACGACCTGTTCACCGAAGGCATGAAGATGATGGCCATGATCGGCTTCATCATGATCGCCGCCCAGGGCTTCGCTGCGGTGATGACCGCGACCGGGCAGGTCGCGAGCCTGGTGGACAGCGCCGCCGGCTGGATCGGCAGCAGCAAGGCACTGGGCGCCTTCATGATGCTGCTGGTGGGCCTGCTGGTGACCATGGGCATCGGTTCGTCCTTCTCCACGGTGCCGATCATCGCGGCGATCTTCGTGCCGCTGGCGGTGCACCTGGGCTTCAGCCCGCTGGCCATCGTCAGCATCGTGGGTACCGCCGGTGCGCTGGGTGACGCGGGTTCGCCAGCGTCGGATTCCACCCTGGGGCCGACCTCCGGCCTGAACGTGGACGGCCAGCACAACCACATCTGGGACACTGTGGTGCCGACTTTCCTGCACTACAACCTGCCGCTGCTGGCGTTCGGCTGGGTGGCGGCGATGGTGCTTTAGCGGGCCGAAGCGCACGGCGCGCGCTGCGAAAGTTGCACTCGGCAGGCCAACTGCTGACTAATGAGCTGGTTTAACCTTTCACGGACCTGCTCATGTTCGAATCGAAACTGGAATACCGGACGTTCCTCGCCCTGCTGCTGGTGGTGACACTCGCCTTCGGTTGGATCCTGCTGCCGTTCTACGGGGCGGTCTTCTGGGGCACCATCCTGGCGATCATCTTCGCCCCGCTGCAACGCCGCCTGCGCCTGAAGCTCAACGGGCGCAACAACCTCGCCGCGCTGATTTCCCTCGGTGTGTGCTTCCTGATCGTGATCCTGCCGGTGACCTTCATCGCCGGCGCGCTGGTGCAGGAAGGTGCCACGGTCTACCAGCGATTGAAGTCGGGTGAGCTGAATTTCATCGTCTACTACCAGCAAGCCGTCGCCGCGCTGCCGGGTTGGGCGCATCAGCTGCTGGAGCGCTTCGATCTGGCGGACCTTTCCAGCCTGCAGGAAAAACTCTCGACGGGGGCGATGCAGGCGAGCCAGCTGGTGGCGACCAAGGCCTTCAGCATCGGCCAGAACACCTTCGAGTTCGTCATCAGCTTCGGCATCATGCTGTACCTGCTGTTCTTCCTCCTGCGCGATGGCCCTGCGCTGGGACGCCGGATCAAGCAGGCGGTACCGCTGAGCGCCGAGCACAAGCAGCACCTGTTCACCAAGTTCACCACGGTGATCCGTGCCACGGTGAAGGGCAACATCGCCGTCGCCGCGACCCAGGGCGCGCTGGGCGGGCTGATCTTCTGGTTCCTCGGCATCCAGGGCTCGCTGCTCTGGGGCACGCTCATGGCCTTCCTCTCGCTGCTGCCGGCGATTGGCGCAGGGCTGATCTGGGTGCCGGTGGCAGCCTACTTCCTGCTCACCGGGGCGATCTGGCAGGGCGTAGTGCTGACACTGTTCTGCGTGGTGGTGATCGGCCTGGTGGACAACATCCTGCGCCCGATCCTGGTGGGCAAGGACACCAAGATGCCCGACTACGTGGTGCTGATTTCCACTCTCGGCGGCATGTCGCTGTTCGGCCTCAACGGCTTCGTCATTGGCCCGCTGATCGCGGCGCTGTTCATGGCCTCCTGGGACCTGTTCACCGGCCGCGAAGGCGACCAGCCCAAGGCGGCGGAGTAGGTGTAGGAGCGGGGGGGGGGGGGCCGCCCCCCCCCCCCGCGCGCGGGGG
>NZ_JBGLYK010000207.1:0-10035 GCF_047304025.1 Pseudomonas sp. Pseusp97
CTTGCTCGCGAACCGCCCTGCCCAGCCCGGAACCTAAACCCGCGCCTCGATCACCCGCACCAGACTCGGCATCCGCCCCTTGGGCAATCCCAGCCCCACGCCATCCACCTGCGGATCGAGCACCGCCACCCGGCCGAACCCACAGCCGGTGAACGCCTGCTCGATCTCGTCGGCGCTGCGGTAATGCAGCGGATAACCGCCTCGGGTCAGCCGGCCGATCAACCCGACGCCCCAGCGGATCTGCCGGTAGCGCGGGTGCTCGCGCAGGTCGGGGTAGAGTTCGGTCAGGTAGGTCGCTTCCGGGACCCCCCGCAGGGCGGCGGCCAGGCGGCGCCAGAAGCCCTCGATCACCGGGCGCTGGAAGTAGTTCACCAACCCTTCGGTGATCACCACCACCGGGCGGTCCGGGTCCAGCTCGCCGAGCAGCGCCGCCAGGCTCTGCTCGCCCTCTTCGGCGAGGATATCCACAGCCCGCACCCGGTGCTTGCCGTCCAGCCAGCCCTGTTCCCGCAGCAGCGCGGACTTGCGCGCGGCCATGGGCGGCAGGTCGGCTTCCAGGTAAGTCAGCTGGGGGTAGCGCTCGCGGAAACGCCGGCCACGGGGCGACAGCCCGCAGGCGATCTCCACCACCTGGGTCACACCGCGTGACTCGATGGCCTGGGTCAGCCGGGCGTCGATGAGCAGATGGCGTTGCAGCAGGAAGTCTTCGATGTTCAGGCCGAAGCCGATCCGCGCCCCCCAGTTGATCGGAGCCACGCAGCCGTGCACCCAGCGTCCGAAAGCTGTGGCGAAGGCCGGGTCGGCCAACTGGTGGCGATACCAGACGTAACCGGTGTAGTGCGCGCTGGGAGTGATGTGGGCGCTGTCGGCCCGGATCCGTTCAGCCATGCTTAAGATTCTTGTTGTTATGATTCGCCAGCCTAAGACCGGCCCGAGAACCGCGACAATCCAATGCCCGCCGAACCCAACCTAAGTTTGCCCTGGCCCGGCGCCAACCCGCTGCCGGACGCCTTCTTCAACCGCGACGCCCTGACCGTCGCCCGCGACCTGCTGGGCAAGGTGATCCGCCATCGGCTCGGCGACCTGTGGCTGTCCGCGCGGATCATCGAGACCGAGGCCTATTACCTGGACGAAAAGGGCAGCCACGCCTCGCTGGGCTACACCGAGAAGCGCAAGGCACTGTTCCTCGATGGCGGCCACATCTACATGTATTACGCGCGCGGCGGCGACTCGCTGAACTTCAGCGCCGGCGGGCCGGGCAACGCGGTGCTGATCAAGTCCGGCCATCCCTGGCTCGACCGCATCTCCGGCGATGCTTCGCTGGCCTGCATGCGCCAGCTCAACCCCGCCGCCGACGGCAGCGAGCGCGCGCTGGGCAAGCTGTGCTCCGGCCAGACCCTGCTCTGCCGCTCGATGGGCTTGAAAGTGCCGGACTGGGACGCCCAGCGCTTTGACCCGCAGCACCTGTTCGTCGACGACCTTGGCGAGCAGCCCTCGCAAGTCATCCAGGCCGCGCGCCTGGGGATTCCCCATGGCCGCGACGAACACCTGCAATACCGTTTCGTCGACGCCGCCTTCGCCCCCTTCTGCACACGCAACCCCATGCGCCGCGGACAGGTCGAAGGCCGTGACTACCACCTGCTCGGACCTCAGGACGACTCCATCCGATGATCGATCTCGCCGCCTTCAACACCTGGATGGCCACCCACCCGCAATGGCTCGCCCTGGTCCTGTTCCTGGTCGCCTTCCTCGAATGCGCCGCCATCATCGGCATCATCCTGCCGGGCGTGGTGATGCTCTTCGCCATCGCCGTGCTCGCCGGCAGCGGCGCCCTGGGGCTGGGGGAAACCCTGGCGCTGGCGTTCTTCGGCGGCTTGCTCGGCGATCTCTCGTCGTACTGGATCGGCCGTCACTTCCACCAGGACATCCGCCGGCTGCCGGTGCTGCGCCATCATCCGGAATGGATTGCCAGCGCCGAGGGCTTCTTCCATCGCTACGGCGTCGCCAGCCTGCTGGTGGGCCGCTTCATCGGTGCGCTGCGGCCATTCCTACCCATGGTCGCCGGCATGCTGGACATGCCCTTCGGTCGCTTCCTCGGCGTTTCGGTCATCGCCGCCGCCGGCTGGTCCATCGCCTACCTGGTGCCGGGCTGGGCCACGGGCGCGGCGATGCGCCTGCCGCTGCCCGAGGGCTTCTGGCCCGAGGCCGGGGTGGTCGCCGCCTGTATCGCCGTGGTCTTTGCGCTGATCATCCACGCCGAGCTGCGCAAGGAGCGCAACGCCCCGCTGATCGGCGCCATTGGCTGCTTCGCCCTGCTCATCGCCATGCTGATCGGCTGGCCCTACCTGGATGCCCTCGACAAGGGCCTGATGGCGCTGGTGCAGGAACACCGCCACGCCTGGCTTGACGATGTGATGGTGGCCGTCACCCGGGTCGGCGACTTCCGCACCCAGTTCATCGCCGGCGCGCTGCTGGCGGTGCTGCTGGCGGCGCTGCGACTGTGGCGCCACGCGATCTTTGCGGCCGCCACCATGGTCGGCACGGCACTGCTCAACACCACGCTCAAGCACCTGTTCAGCCGCGCACGGCCGGAAGTGATCGCCGACCCGCTGTCCGCCTTCAGCATGCCCAGCGGGCACAGTTCGGCGTCCTTCGCCTTCTTCCTGGTGCTCGGCGTGCTGGCCAGCCGCGAGAAATCGCCACGCGTGCGCCTGACCTGGATGCTGCTGGCGGTGATTCCCGCCGCCAGCATCGCCATGTCCCGCGTGTACCTGGGCGCGCACTGGCCCAGCGACATCATCGCCGGCGCGCTGCTTGGCGCCTCGGTGTGCGCCGCCAGCCTGTGGATAAGCCAGCGTCGCAACGAGCTGCCGGCCCTGGCGCCGCGCATCTGGTGGAGCCTGTTGCCGACCGCCATGGTGCTGCTGGCCATCGCCAGCGCCTGGGGCCTGTCGGCGGCGATCCACCGCTACACGCCGCTCTGACTCAGGCCCAGGGGCGCTCGCGCATCAGCCCGGCGCAGCGCGACTGGACGAACTCGCGCAGCTGGGTCACCGCCCGGCTGAGCTGGGCGCGGTGGGTACAGAACAGGTTCATCGGCGTGGCCTCGCCCAGGTAGTCCGCCAACGCCACTTCCAGCCGGCCGGCGTGCACGTCGGCTGCGACGTCCAGCCAGGACTTGTAGACCAGCCCCTGCCCCGCCACGGCCCAGCGCCGCACCACGTCGGCATCGTCGCAGAGGCGGTCTCCCCGCACCGTCACTTCGTGCTGCCTGCGGCTGTCGCTGAAGCGCCAGCGCTCGTGGGCACGCCCTCCCAGCATGTACAGCAGGCAGTTGTGCCGCTGCAGCTCGTCCGGGTGCGTCGGCTTGCCGTGGCGGGCGAAGTAGTCCGGGGCGCCGCAGAGTACCCGGCGATTGTCCGGCGCCAGCGGCAGCGCCACCAGGTTCGAATCCCCCGGCAGGCCGAGGCGGAAGGCGACGTCCACCGGCTGCCGGTAGAGATCGGCCTGGCGGTCGCTGATCAGCAGGCGCAGGTTCATCCGCGGGTGCAGCGCCTGGAACTCGTCGAGCCAGGGCAGCAGCACGTTGCGGCCGAAGTCCGACGGCGCCGAAACCTGGAAGTTGCCGGCGATCTCGCTCTTGCCGCCGGCCAGCAGCTGGCGGCCGTCGTCCAGGCTCTGCAGCGCGGCACGCGCGTGAACCAGGTACAACTCGCCCTCGGCGGTCAGGCGCAGGCTGCGGGTGGAGCGGGCGAACAGGCGCACGTCCAGCTCGCTTTCCAGGCGCTTGAGCGCCGCGCTGGCCACTGCCGGCGACAGTTCCAGCTCGCGGGCGGCGGCGGAGAGGCTGCCGCGCTCGGCGGTGCGGACGAAGATCTGCAGGTCGTCGAAACGCAGCATTTTCAAAAATCCTTTGAAAGAGACTCTCTACTTACGCGGTTTTTCTTCCCGGCGAAAGAGAGCAGCATGCCCTCACCTACCCCGCCCCACTGGAGATACACGGATGAGCCTGACCCTGATCGCCATCATTCGCGCCAAGCCCGGCCGCGCCGACAGCCTGCAGGAGCGCCTGCACGGCATGCTCGCGCCGTCCCGTGCCGAGGCCGGCTGCCTGCAGTACGACCTGCACCGCGACATCAAGGACGCCGAGCTGATCTACATGATCGAGCAGTGGCGCGATGAGGAGGCCCTGGCCGAGCACGAGGCCAGCCCGCACTTCCAGGCCTTCGTGAAGGCCGCCGAACCTGACCTCGCGGAACTCGATATCCGCCTGATGAACCGCATTGAGTAAGGACAGAACATGAAAGCCATCGGCTACACCCAGAGCCTGCCCAGCAACGACGTCAATTCGCTGCTCGACATCCAGCTCCCCGAACCCACCCCCGGCCCGCGCGACCTGCTGGTGGAAGTGCGTGCCATCTCCGTCAACCCGGTGGACACCAAGGTGCGCCAGCGCGCCCAGCCCGCCGCAGGCCAGTACAAGGTGCTCGGCTGGGATGCCGCCGGCGTGGTCCGCGCGGTGGGCAGCGAGGTCAGCCTGTTCAAGCCGGGCGACAAGGTCTGGTACGCCGGCGACCTGACCCGCCCCGGCAGCAACGCCGAACTGCAATTGGTGGACGAGCGCATTGTCGGCCCGATGCCGCAGAGCCTGGACTTCGCCCACGCCGCCGCCCTGCCGCTGACCACCATCACCGCCTGGGAACTGCTGTTCGACCGCCTGCAGGTGGCCGAGGGCCAGGCCAGCGCCGGGCAGAGCCTGCTGATCGTCGGCGCCGCTGGCGGCGTTGGCTCGATCCTCACCCAGCTGGCGCGCCAGCTCACCGGCATGACCGTGATCGGCACCGCTTCGCGTCCGGAAACCCAGGAATGGGTGCGCAACCTCGGCGCGCACCATGTGATCGATCACCGCAAGCCGCTGAGCGAGGAGCTCAAGCGCATCGGCGTCGGCGAAGTCACCCACGTGGCCAGCCTGAACCAGACCGAGCAGCACCTGGCCGAAATCGTCGCCAGCCTGCGCCCGCAGGGCCGCCTGGCGCTGATCGACGACCCGGAAAACCTCGACGTGCGCCTGCTCAAGCAGAAGAGCCTGTCGCTGCACTGGGAGTTCATGTACACCCGCTCGATGTTCCAGACCGACGACATGATCGAGCAGCACAAACTGCTGCAGCGCGTGGCCGGGCTGATCGACAGCGGCGTGCTGAAGACCACCCTGGGCGAGCACTTCGGCAGGATCGACGCCGCCAACCTGCGCCGCGCCCATGCGCTGCTGGAAAGCAACACGGCCAAGGGCAAGATCGTGCTGGAAGGCTTCTGATCCGGTAGTTCCCGTAGGGCGCATAACGCCTACGGCGTTATCCGCCGCGTTGGCGGATACCCGTTCCGGGTTATGCGCCCTACGGGGATCGCGCCGTGCGGGAGCGCCTGTGCATGGCTGTTCGCGAGCAAGCTCGCTCCTACGAAGAGCCACTCCGGCGTTTGCGGTTATCTGTAGGAGCGAGCTTGCTCGCGAACCCCGGCCCAGCTCGGTTGTTGGCCCTGGCCCCGGCAAGCATCCGACAGAGCTTCTCGGTAGCCTCGAGCATCGCGAAGCTGGGCTTCTCCAGGTTGCGATCCGGCACCACCCAGATACGAAGAGCCACTCCGGCGTTTCCGGTTATCTGTAGGAGCGAGCTTGCTCGCGAACCCCGGCCGGCTCAGTCGCTGGCCCTGGCCCCGGCCAGCATCCGACAGAGCTTCTCGGTAGCCTCGAGCATCGCGAAGCTGGGCTTCTCCAGGTTGCGGTCCGGCACCCCCCAGAGCTGCTTGAGCCGCGTGGCGCTGAGTTGCTGCATGCCGGTCCAGCCGTGCAACTGGTCTTCGCCGGCTGCCAGGATCACCTGGGGATCGCGCGCCAGCACGGCCTCCTGGCCGACCTGCGGTGCCGGCAGGTCGAGATCGGCAAACAGGTTTCGCCCCCCACAGACTTCCAGCGCCTCGCTGATGATCTGCCGGCCACCGACGGTGTAGAGCGGGCGATCCCAGACCTGATAGAACACCCGCAGCGGCTGCTCGCGCCGGTACTGCGCACGCAGTTGCGCCATGCGCGCATCGAAGGTTTCTGCCAGCTCCCGCCCCTTCTCCGCCCGCCCCAGGCGCTCGCCCAGTTCGCGGAACTGCCGGGAGATATCCTCAAGACGGTGCGGATCGGCCACATAGACCGGAATGCCCACGGCCTCCAGCCGTTGCAGCTGCGCTTCGGGCACGGCGCCGGGCCAGACCAGCAGCAGGTCGGGCTGCAGGGCGAGAATCTGTTCGAGATTGACCTGGCCGTAGCGGCCGACGGACGGCAGGTCTTTCAGGGACTCGGGACGCGGCCCACCATCGAGCAGGCCGGCCAGCCGGTCGGCGGCGCCCAGTTCGAGGACCATGTCGGTGAGCGAGGGCGCCAGGCTGACTACCCGTTCCGCCGCTACGACAGGCAGACCGGCGAGCAGCAGGAGCAGGCAGAGAAGGCGGCGCATCAGGCCAGTTGGCGCGGCAGGCGGTACAGCCAGAGGATGACCAGGCTGGCGAAGCCCAGCAGCAGCACGGGCACGCCATGCAGGTCGACCAGCACCGCCAGGGCGCCGATCCACGCCGGCAGGCTGCCAACCAATGCGCCACGGCGCTGCGCGGCGCCCAGCACCTGCCAGGCGGCGGGCTCATCCGCGCTGTCGCGGGCCTTGCCGGTGGCAATCAGCGCATGCTTGTAACGGCGGAACAACGGCAGCGTGAGGAACATCGACAACAGGCCGGCGACGAATACCGGCGTGGCCAGGGATTCCGGTCCGGGCGCCTCGCCCACCAGCGCCAGCATCAGGTGTTGCGGCGCCAGCGCGAGCGCCAGCAGCAACCACCACAGCAGATTCAGCCGGCGCCGGGCGGCGGCGCGGTTCACGAAGCGGATGCCTCGGCCTCGGCTTCGCCCTGGTGCATGTTGCCCAGCATGTGGCCCAGCTTGCCTGCCTTGGTCTGCAGGTAGCGCTTGTTGTGCGGGTTCAGGCCCTTCTGCAGCGGCACGCGCTCGGCGACGGTCAGGCCGTAGCCTTCCAGCGCCTTCACCTTGCGCGGGTTGTTGGTCATCAGCTTCAGCGAGCAGACGCCCAGGTGCTTGAGCATCGGCAGGCACATGGCGTAGTCGCGCTGGTCGGCGCCAAAGCCCAGGGCCAGGTTGGCTTCCACGGTATCCGCGCCTTCATCCTGCAGGGCGTAGGCGCGGATCTTGTTGAGCAGGCCGATGCCGCGGCCTTCCTGACGCAGGTACAGCAGGACGCCGCGGCCTTCCTCGGCGATGGCCGACAAGGCGCCCTCGAGCTGGAAACCGCAGTCGCAGCGCAGGCTGAACAGCGCGTCGCCCGTGAGGCATTCGGAATGCAGACGCCCCAGCGCCGGCTGGCCGTCGTCGAGCTGGCCCATGGTCAGGGCGACGTGTTCCTTGCCGGTTTCCTCGTCGAGGAAGCCATGCATGGTGAATTCGCCGAAGGGGGTGGGCAGCTTGGAGGCGGCGACGAAAACGACAGACACCGGAAACTCCTGAAAGATTTATCTAAGGAAGGAGGACCGGCATTGTAACAGCAGCGCCGGCCGCACCGTCATTGCGAATTCTGCAAGATAAGCATCGATGCTTTTGATAGAAGCCGCCGGCGGAGGCCACGCGATCAGTGCTTGGCCTGGATGTACATCATGCCCTGGTCTTCGCGCCAGCCGACGCGGTTCAGATAACTCATGCCGAGCAGTATCTCGGTGGGGAATTCCCCTTCCAGGACGATTGCCTCTACGCCGAGTACTTCCACGCCGCCGAGCTTCACGCTGTTGAGCGTGACCCGCCAGCCCTTGGCGGTGCCGCTGGCGGTGGAAGCCATCATCGGCGTGCCGCTGGCCCGGTAGTCGAGGCCCAGGCGTCGTGCCTGGCCTTCGTTCATGGCCACCGAGGTGGCGCCGGTATCCACAAGGAACTGTGCGTTCTGGTTGTTGATGGTGCCGGCCACCCAGTAATGACCGCCAGTGCCACGGGCGATGCCCATCTCGGTACGGGCCGAGGGCGCGGCATAGCCGGCCCCACTGTACTCGCGGCTCAGCTCGTAGGTCTGCTCGACGCCGCCGACACGCAGCACCGCCTTGTGGCTGTCGGCGCTGACCACCTGCACGCCTTCCGGGCCGGTCTGCCCCACCTTCACCAGCTTGCGCTGGCCGTCGATGTTGAGCACCGCGGCGCCGGGAAACAGGCCCACCACCAGGATCTGGGGCGCCGCGAAGGCAGCGACGGAGCAGAGGGACAGGCAGATCAGGGCGGACAGGCGCATGCGATCACTCCTTGGGCGGCAGCAGGGGTTTCAGCGGGGCGTAGGGCCAGTGCCAGCGAGCGAAGATGCGTTCCAGTTCGCCGCTGCGATACAGCGCCTGCATGCGTGAATCATAGAGCTTCGCCAGCGCCCGCCCACGTTCGTTGTTGGCGAAGCCAAGATACAGCGCAATCGTGCCGACGTCGGTGATGTGGTACGCGCTGGCGTCGACGTCCTTGGCCTGGATCATTTCCTCCAGCTCGGGCCGCGCATCGATGAAGTAGTCGATACGGTGGCCGTCGAGCATCGGCAGGGCGGAACTGCGCCGCTGCAGCTCGTTGCGCTGCTTGAGATGGTCCAGGTAGCGATCGAAGGCGTACCCGCGCATCCACGCCAGGCGATAGCGATCCAGCGTGGCCAGGGAGGGTTCGGGAGAGGTCTTCAGGCCCAGCGCACCGATGGCGTCGACGTCATAGGGCCAGTGCGGATAGACGATGTGTTCGATTTCATTGCGGTAGGAACCGACCCAGGCATCCGCCTCGCCACGTTGCACCAACCCGACGGAGCGTACGTAGGGCTCGCTGCGCAGGCTCAGGCGCACGCCCTCGGGCTCATAGATGGCCCGCAGCAGGTCCCAGGCCAGGCCTCGGCCATCGGCCTGGGTGTAGTTGACCCAGACCTCGCTGACCACGCGGATCTGTGCGGGAACTCCGGAATGCGCAGGGGCAGCCGTGTCGGCGGCCTGGGCCGCAGGCATGGACAGCGCCGGCAGCCAGAACAGGCAGGAGAGCAGGCACAGCAGTCGGCGCATCGATCTTCCTCAGATCAGCCAGTGAGCCCAACCCCATGTCAGGCCCTGCATCACCAGCCAGGCGAACACGCCCGCCAGCACGTCATCGAGCATGATGCCGACGCCGCCGTGGACGTTGCGGTCGATCCAGCTGATCGGCCAGGGCTTGGAAATATCGACGATGCGGAACACAACGAAACCGATCAGCAGCCACCACCAGCCTTCCGGCACCAGCCAGAGGGTGATCCACATGCCCACCATCTCGTCCCAGACGATGCCTTCGTGGTCGTGCACCCGCAGATCGTCGGCGACCTTGCCGCACAGCCAGAAGCCGAACAGCATGGTGACGCCCAGCATCAGCCAGTAACCCCAGTCCGGCAGCATCTGCCAGAGCGGAATGAAGGGTAGCGCAACCAGCGAGCCCCAGGTGCCCGGCGCCTTGGGCAGGGTGCCCGAGCCGAAGCCGAAGGCCAGGAAGTGCCAGGGATTGCTCCAGACCGAATGAGGTACGGGTTGGGCCGGGGCCTGGTTGGGGTGTTCTGTCACGGTCACTCCATGAAATGCAGGTAGCCGCCCTGACGCGGCGTGATGTCGGCACCACTGCCATCGAGCACGCGGACGCCGGAACCGGCTTCCACCCTACCGACCACACACAATGCCGGCCAGTTCGCGGAAAGTGCCGGCAGGTGCTCGGGCGGCAGGGTGAAGGCCAGCACGTAGTCGTCACCAGCGCCCAGTTTGAGCTGCAACGCGCGCTCGGGTCCCAGCAGGGCTTCCAGCGCCGGGCTGGCGGGCAGTTTGTCGGCTTCGACGACGAGCGCCACGCCGGAGGCGCGGGCGATGTGCCCGCAGTCGGCGAGCAGCCCGTCGGAAATATCCAGCGCCGCCGTGGCCTTGCCGCGCAGCGCCACGCCGAAGTCCAGCTGCGGCTGCGGCGACCAGTAG
>NZ_JBGLYK010000208.1:0-9986 GCF_047304025.1 Pseudomonas sp. Pseusp97
AGCTTGCTCGCGAACCTGCACGGCACGGAGCTATGCGGTTCGCGAGCAAGCTCGCTCCTACGAAAAGCGTCCCGGACCCGATCCATGAAAAAACGCCCCGAGGGGCGTTATTTCGTCAGGGCGCGGTAGAGGTCTCCCCCGCCCGCCAGATCAGGTCGTCGGTCTGGTAGCCGCGCTCGTGCGCCAGCTCCAGCAGCTTCATGCGGGTAGCATCCGGCACCACCGGTTGGCGCGAGAGCAGCCAGAGGTACTCACGGTTGGGATTGCCCACCAGTGCGGTCTGGTAGTCGTCATCGACGTAGAGCACCCAGTAGTCGCCCTTGGCGAGGCCGGGGAAGATCCGCGAGAAGGTGTTGTCGAAACGCACCCAGAGCTTGTCCGTGCGGCCCGGCACCTGCGCCTCGGCGCGGCCGGTGGCCTGGTCCCACTCGCCGTCCCTGGTCAGGCAGCGGTTGGTGACCGCGATGCTGCTGTCATCCTGCAGGCGATAGCGGGCTTCGGATTGCGCGCACTGGCGCTGGAAGAACATCGGCTTGCGGGCCAGCTCGTACCAGGTGCCCTCGTAGCGCTTGAGGTCCACCTGCACGGTCTGCGGCGGTTGCTGGGCGGAGCCTGCGCAACCGCTCAATGCGGCGAGGCAGGCCAGCCAGGTGATGGATCGACTGATGTATCGACTAGCGTCTCGATGCATTCGCTCCTCCTTGGCCGCCTGCCCTGCCCGGGCGCGCTTATTTCAGGCCCTGGGCGGAGAACAGCAGCACTTTGTCGCCGGCGTACTGGATGCTGATGAAGGCTTTCTGATCACCCCAGGTGCAGCTGGAAACGCCCAGCGCGCCGGAGCATTCGGTGGGTTTGCCGAGCAGGTCTTCGACTTCGGCCTTGCTCATGCCGGTTTTGATCTTGGAATAGTTCTCCTGGTTCACTTTGCTGCAAGCGGCCAGGACGACACAGAACGCGACGAGCGCGAGGCGGCGGAAGGACATCGACAACTCCATTTTTTGAGGGGCCCAGCCCACAGCTTGGCACAGGGCAGCCGGAAAGGCCGCCGGCTTGGAGTCAGAAACGTGAGCCAGGTTCCGTGAGGAACACCGCTTCTTCAGCGGTGGATTCGCGACCGAGGATGGCGTTGCGATGGGGGAAGCGGCCGAAGCGCTCGACCACCACCTGATGCTTGCGCGCGTAGGCGAGGTAGCCGGCGAACAGGACCTTCTCGCTGTCGCCGGATTCCGCCTGCAGGGCTTCGAACAGGCGCACCGCCTCGTTCTGGCTGGCCAGGTCTTCGGCGTGCTCCAGGACGATGTAGACGAACACCCGCTCGATGCGCGGCAACTGGCGGTCGACACCGGCCTCCAGGCCCTGGCGCACCAGCTGCTGGGCGCGGGCGTCGCCGGCGTAGGCGCGTGGAGAGTCGCGGAAGACCATGCGCGGCAGCTGGTCCAGCAGCAGGATCAGCGCCAGCCAGCTCTGCGGCTCGCGCTCCCACTCCTGCAGACCACCGTCCAGGGCCTGGCGCACCAGGCCGCCGAAACGGTTTTCCGAGTCCACGTCCTGGCAGGCGCTCTTGCCGAACCATAACGCGTTGCGCTGGGCGGCGACCTCATTGGCATCCAGCGCAGTGCCGAACCACCAGTCGAGCAGGGTCTGCCAGGGCGCGGTGGTCATCAGCCTTCCTTGTGGTAGGCGGTGGCGCGCTCGACTTCTTCCTTGGAGCCCAGGAACACCGCGACGCGCTGGTGCAGGCTGTCGGGCTGGATGTCGAGGATGCGCTGGCGGCCGTTGGTGGCGGCGCCGCCGGCCTGCTCGATGATGAAGGACATCGGGTTGGCTTCGTACATCAGACGCAGCTTGCCGGGCTTCTCCGGCTCGCGGGAATCACGCGGGTACATGAACACGCCGCCGCGGGTCAGGATGCGGTGCACGTCGGCCACCATGGAGGCGATCCAGCGCATGTTGTAGTTCTTGCCCAGCGGGCCTTCCTTGCCGGCCAGCAGCTCGTCGACGTAGCGCTTCACCGGGGCTTCCCAGTGGCGCTGGTTGGACATGTTGATGGCGAATTCGGCGGTGCTGGTGGGCACGGTGATGTTGTCGTGGGTCATCACGAAGCTGCCCAGCTCGCGGTCCAGGGTGAAGCCTTTCACGCCGTTGCCCAGGGTCAGGATCAGCATGGTCTGCGGGCCGTAGATGGCGTAGCCGGCAGCGACCTGGGTGGTGCCCGGCTGGAGGAAGGCTTCCTCACGCAGGCTGTCGTTCTGGCTCAGGTATTCCTGCGGGCAGCGCAGCACGGAGAAGATGGTGCCGACCGAGACGTTGACGTCGATGTTGGAGGAGCCATCCAGCGGATCGAAGACCAGCAGGTAGGCGCCCTTGGGGTACTTGCCCGGAATCTGGTAGGGGTGGTCCATTTCCTCGGAGGCCATGCCGGCCAGGTTACCGGCCCACTCGTTGGCTTCCAGGAGGATTTCGTTGGACAGCACGTCCAGCTTCTTCTGCACCTCGCCCTGCACGTTTTCGGTTTCCATGCTGCCCAGCACGCCGCCCAGCGCACCCTTGGACACGGCGTGGCTGATTTCCTTGCACGCGCGGGCCACCACTTCCACGAGGTGACGCAGGTCGGCCGGGGTGTTGTGACTGCGGGTCTGCTCGATCAGGTAGCGGCTCAGGGTAACGCGGGACATGGAAGACTCCAGGGGAGAAGATGGAAAAAATCAGGGCGCATTCTAGCGTGGAAACGACCGCGACGCCTCCTGTACGGTGGGCTCGCCGAATGCTTGGAGCCCGCCGGGCACGGGCAGTTCCCCGACGCTCATCGGCGCCGCGACCTTCAGCCGCGTCCCGGTGCGCCGTCGAGGACGGCCTGGACCATCAGGACCCGGCAGCCATCGGAGGCGACGCTCAGAACATAGCTAGCGAGAGCGGTTGGAGGAGCGGAATTGCGCGAGCGTCGGAACGCGCGCCGGCGGCGTGGCAGTGGCTGCCGTCGAATTCGTTGCGCCATTGCGGGTCAGTTCCAGCACCGGCGCAAGACTGGGTGCATATTCAGCCAATTGCTCGTGAAGCGACCGGAGACAGGCAGGTGCTGGACTTCCTATTCGTTGCGACGCCGTTCTTCCTGGCTGTCTGGCTGACCGTCAAGGGCTCGCCCGGCCCCTTATTGCCAGGCAGGAACGACCCCATCTGGGTGAAAGGCGCGGGGTTGAGTTTCGTCCTGTTTGGCATATCGATGTTTCTCCGCCTCGCATTGCTGGGCAGGCAGATGCCGGCCGGCAAATACAGCATGCGCCTGATGACGACAGGACAGACCCTGGGATTCTGTTTGTTCATGGTGGCTGTCGGGGGCTGCGTCCTGCTCGCTCACCACCTTTCTTCCAAGCGCAGGTAGATCACAACCTGCGCCGGGAAAGGCTGGGACAAGGCCTGCTACCAGGCCTTGTCCATCACCCCAGGCCGATCAGAAGTCCAGGCTCAGCGCGAGGTTCACGCCCTGGGCCAGGTCGTCGCTGCTGCGGTGCGCGCTGTAGCCGCCGCGCAGCGACAGCTCCGGGGTCAGCTTCTGGGCGAAGCCGATGGTGGCGCGCTGCAAGTGACTCTGCGGGGTATAGCCCTGCAGGCTGAAGCCGACGTCCGGCAGGCTGGTGAAGTTCATCCCGACGTTCTGCGTGTCATCCGCGTACTCGCGCTCCACGGCGACCTCGCCAAACAGCTGGGTGTCCTGGGACAGGTCCAGCTTGCCCTGCAGGCCGGCACCGAGGCGGCGGGAATAGCGGTTCTGCTCATCGAAGGCCAGCGCGGTGGAGCGGCCGCTGTCCTCCTCGTAGCCGTCCACTTTCACCCGCGCCCAGTCGGCGCTGACGAAGGGCGACAGGTGCCAGTTCTCGCCACCCTGGGCGATGTCGTAGCCCAGGCGGCCGCTGAAGGCCAACAGGCTGCCGTCGGTGTCGGCCTTTTCCTCGACCTCGTGGTTGATGATGGTGAACTTGCGGTTGGCGTCGTCGAAGTCGAGCTTGCCGCCGGTCACCGACGCATCAGCCCACCAGCGGTTCTGCTGGAACTGCACGAACAGGCTGCCCAGGTAACTGTTGAGCCTGTAGTCGGAGTCGTCCGAGCCCAGCTCCAGTTTCTGCCGGTAGAAGCCCAGCGAGCCGCCGACGCGCCAGGCGTCGTCGAGGCGGTAGCTGGTGCCCAGGGTCAGGTTGGCGCCGTAGCCGGAGCCGTCGGCGGCGCTGTCCTGGTCGTCGTAGTCCAGGTGCTGGGCGCCACCGGTGACGAAGCCGCGCCACTGGCCGGTGGCCTGCCAGTTTTCCCAGTCCGCCAGCCATTGGCTGCGCAGCTGGTCCTGGTAGGCGTTGTAGGTGCCCAGGGCCATCTCCGGCAGCATGGTCGCTTCCCACGGCGCGGAAAGCACGGAGTAGGCATAGTCGGCGATCAGGCTCTGGCCGGCGATGGTCGGGTGCACGCCGTCGTTGAAGATCAGCTTGGTCGGATCGGGGTTGCTGCCGTGGCGCCCGTACACCGCGTTCTCGGGGCAGCTGTTGCCGCTGAAGCAGGTGCCGATCAGGTTCTGGTCCGTGGCCAGGCCATAGGCCCCGGGGTTGGCCAGCACTTCCTTGAACATCGCCGGGATGTTCAGCGGGATGACGTTGGCGTTGGAGGCCGCCAGCTGGCTGACCAGTTCCTCGTTGAAGATCCCCGACAGCTGGGTGCCGAAGGATTGCAGCGCGGTGCCATTGGTGGCCGGTGTCTGGCCGAGGTCGGGCAGCAGCCAGACCATGATGTAGCGCGCGCCGGCGTTGTGCAGCGCATCCACGCTGTCCACCAGGCGGCCGGCGGCGGCGCGGGCGGTGGGGTCGCTGGTGATTCGCAGCTGGAGGAAGTCGTTGCCGCCGCCGGTGAGGTAGTACAGCGCGTTCGGATCGGCGCGGTTGTTCACCAGATAGCCGTCGCGGGTGCGGCTGGTCGAGCCGGAGGTGACGACCGAGCCGCCGGCAGCAGTGATGGAATCGTAGATCTGGTCGGTGCGGTAGCCGCCAACGGCCCAGTTGTTGCCGTCCACGGTGCCGGGGACCAGAGAGGTCGAGGGGTTCAGGTCAGTTCCGCTGATACCCAGCTTGCCGCCCAGGATCATCGGCGCGGTAGGGCCGAAGACCTCGCCGCTGCCGTCCAGGTAGGTCGGCCCGACGCGGTTGGTGAAACGGGTGCTGGCACCGGCCGGGCCGCCGGCATCGGCGAACTGTCCGGAATCGCTCAGGCTGTCGCCGAAGACGACCAGGGTGGAATACGGCGAAGGGGCTGCCAGGGCCTGTGTGGCAATGGCCATCGCGCAGGCAGCCGCCAGCGGGGTGAGCGCCTTTCTGATCATTCTGCTACTCCATGCTTTGTTGTTATTGGTAATCAGAACCACCAAGACAGTATCAGAATTTCTACAGGCGACACCCCTATCTTGCGGCGATCCGCGTCGATCAGCTCGCCTGGCGATTGCTTCGCAGCAGACTCAGCGCCATCAGCGCGAGCAGGCCGACGCCCGCCAGCAGCAGGGCCCACAGGCCGTAGCGCTTCCAGGCGGTATCGGCTTTCGCCGCAGTGGCCGGCGATTGTGTCGCCGGCGCCTGCAGGGTGCCCTTGAGTCGCGCCTCGCCCATGCTCGCCAGGCGCTTGGGCTCGTAGCCGGGCACCAGGGTGGTCAGCGGCAGGCTGGCATCGCTGAGGGAGCCGCTGCCCACCGCCAGCTCGTAAGGCGCGCCGCCGCGGGCAAGGAACACCAGCTCGCTGGCGCGAACCCCCACGCTCAGGTGCGCCGTCGAACCGCCCAGGCCGCCGCCGCGCGAATCCACCTGCAGACGCAGCTGCCCCAGCGTGGTGCCGGGCAGCTCCAGCTCTTCCTGGGTGATCTCGCCGCCCTGCCCCGGCAGACGGTAAAGCACGCCGCGCGCCAGCGGCGTCCACTGCACGTTGCCGTCATGGCGACCGGAGATCACCACCGGCGCGAGGGTGTTGTCCTGCTGCAGGGGAATCCGCACGCGCTCCACGGGTAGCGCCAGCGGCAGGCTCCAGCTGAAATCGCCGTTGTTGTCGGCCCTGGCCGCCAGCGGCTCGGACCAGAGCATCGGCACCGGGCCGCTACTGCTGCGGCTGCCGCTGAGGGTGGCGCCGACCAGTTGCGCGGCCTGCTCCGGCGACTCCCACCACAGGCGCAGGTAGCGTGCCGTCTGGCCGGGCAAGGCAATGTCGTTCTGCTCGATGCGCTGGCCATTGAAGTCCAGCCGCGCCAGTTGTCCCTCGCCCAGGGAGCGCCAGTGTTCGAGGTCGTCGCTGGCTTCGATGCGCAGGCGCTGGAAGCCGTCGCTGTCGGCAGTCCAGTCCAGTTGCAGGCGATCCAGCGGCAAATCGCCGGAACCGGTCTCCAGCAGCCAGCCGCGCAGCACCTGGGTCTTGTCCTGCCCCGGAGCGTTCGGAGTGATTTCGAGAATGGTGCCGGTGGTGCTGCGGACGATCTTCAGGTTGTCGCCGGCCGCGCTGCCGGAGGCGCCACGCAGCGGGAAGATGCGCGCCTGCACCTCGCTGCGCACCTCCTTCTCGCTGGCCGCACTGGTGCGCAGGCTGTAGGGCAGCGCCTCGCCTTCGGCGTTGAAGACGCGCACGTCGCGCAGGTCGCCATGGCGGGCGGCGAACAGCACCTCGATGGGCAATTGCACGCGGTACCAGGGGCCGTTGCCGGACACTTCCAGCGGCACGCGATTGGCGAAGTCCGCCGGAGTGGGCGCGGCATTGGCCTGGGTGCCCAGCAGGCAGGCGCCAACGAGCAGGACGATCTTGTTCAGCTTCATGCGGAGGGTTGCTCCTGTTGCGATGGCTCTTCCGGCACCGGCCGGCGTGGCGGCAGCGGTGCGAAGTAGCCGACGATCAGCATCAGCACGCCGACACCGATGAAGGAAATGATGCGTTCCAGGCTGCCACCGCTGGCGCGATCGACGAGGAACAGCTTGATCACCACCACGACCAGCAGCACCGCGCCGACCAGCCAGAAGTCGCGGCGACCGCGCAGGTGCCCGGCGATCATCAGGCCCAGGGCGATCAGCGCCCAGACGATGGACAGCCCAGCCTGCACCAGCATGGACTGGCTCAGCGCATCGAACTCGAACGGCACGCCGCCCCAGTGGTGCGCGGTGCGGCACACCGCCATGGTCAGCAGGGCGAACAGCGAGGCCCCCAGCAGCGCCTGCACCGGCAGGCGCAGGGTGGACTCGGCCAAGCCCAATTGCGGCAGGCCAAGGCGCGTCCACTGGAACACCGCCGCCAGCACGATGAGCATGCCCAGCTCCAGCGGGTTCACCAGCGGCAGGTAGGGCAGCGGGTCGGCCGCGCCATTGCTGAACAGGTTGACCAGCCAGAACCAGCCCAGCAGCGCCAGGGCCACCGGGGCGGCGGCTATGGCGCGGTACTCGCGCTCGAAGGCCGCCACCGGCCATGGCAGGCGCCGCATGCCACCCATGAGGATAAGGAACAGGCTCGGCACCAGCGCCCAGCCCAACCAGCGCCAGGCGTTGTAATGCTCGGCCAGGGCGAAGAACAGGTAGCGCAGCTCCAGCGCCAGCACGCCGAGGATCAGCCAGCAGCCCAGTACATGGGCGGCCTGCGCGGCGCGGCGCGGCAGCAGTGCAGCGAGCCGGCGCAGGGTGAAGAAGTGCACGGCGAACACCGCCAGCCAGCCGAGCCAGCCCAACTCCGCCAGCGGGTGGTATTGCAGGTTCCAGGCACTGGCCAGCGCCACCAGCGAAACCGGCACCAGCGCCAGGCACAGCAGCGCCAGTGCGCGCCATTGCTCACGGCGCGCCAGCAGAGACCAGAGGCCGACGCTGATAGCCGCCACCAGCAGCGCCACATGTTCACGCATCTCGCCGGGGACGAAGCGGGCGATTTCCCACAGCGCGGTCAGCGCCCACCAGCCGGCGCCCCAGACCAGCAACAGCTGCGACAGTTGCTCCAGCCCGAGGCCGCCCAGCGCCAGATTGTGCTCGCGCTCGCTGGCCCGGTGCAGGCGCCAGGCGCCGATCATCGCGGCCAGGGCCAGCACCGCCGGGGTCCAGAAGCCCATGTGCGCCAGCGGCTTCAGGCCCTCGCTGGGCAGATCGCCGAACAACACCGAGCCGCCGAGCAGGAAGGCCCCGGCACCGATCACCTGCAGCACCAGGCCGAAGACGAACGCGGCGCGCTGCTGCAGTTGCAGGCTCAGCCAGAGGATCAGCAGGCCACTGCCGGACCAGACCGCGGCGGCGGTCTGCCACGGCAGCACGAAGAGCACGGCGAGGTTGATGAAGGCCAGCCCCAGCAAGAGGACCACGCTCAGGCCCAGCATCAGGCGGCGGTCGTCACGCACCATCGAATCGCGCGCGGCGATCAGCATGGCGGCGATCAGCGCCAGGCCGACCAGCGAGGCGGTGACCAACCCACGCCAGCCGGAGCCCAGGACACTACTGCCCTCCTCCGCGCCCTGCAGATGCAGCAGGAACAGCGCCCCGCCCAGCAGTTGCACCGCAAAGGCGCAGGCCAGGAAGGTGCGCGAACGCAGGCGCAGCGCAGCGAACAGGGTCGCCAGCCCGGCCACGGCCCAGGTCATCGCCGTGCCGTCCACACCCAGCAGCAAAGGCGCGATCAGGTAGAGGAAGGCCAGGCCGAAGGCCGCCAGCACCGGGCGAGCGTTCGGCTCCCAGCTACGCAGGATTTGCGCATCGGCATTGCGCAGGTTCCAGAAGCTGAACAGCAGCGCAACGCCGAGCATCAGCGCGCCCAGCGGTGCGCCATCCAGGAGGGGATCGGTAATCCACGGCGTCCAGCCCACCCCAGTGACAAATGCCCACGCCGCACCGCCTTGCAGCAGCAGCGCAAAGATGCGCGCCAGCGGCCGCTGCTGGCGCAAGCCGAGCCAGAAGATGCCGGCGCCTTCCACGGCCCAGGCCGCGGAGGTCCAGCGGGCGTCCAGGCCCAGCGGGATCGCCAGGGTACCGAAGACCACGCCCAGCGCCAGGCAGGTTTCCACCAGCAGCAGCGCACGCCCGGCGGTGCGCCCGGCCAGCAGTCGGGCGAGAACCATGTAGAACAGGCCCAGCGCCAGGGCGCTGAACGCCGCTCCGAACTCCAGGTGCTGGATGATCGCGTACTGCAGGCCGAAGCCCACCAGCGGTGTGCCGAACAGCACGGTGCCGTCGACGTAGTCGGTCTGCCGCGCCGACCAGCGCAGCAGCGCCTCGCGGGAATCGTCCTCCGGCGCACCGGCCGCCTCGCCCAGGCGACGGCGGGCGAACAGCAGGCCGATGGCGACGTAGGTGAGGAAGAACAGGATCAGGAAAGGTTCGGTCGTGCCGAACAGCTCCGGCTTGTACGACCGCAGCCCCCAGGCCAGGCCGATGCCGAAGGTGCCGAAGAAGCCGATCAGGTTGAGCATCCGCCAGGCCTTGAACCAGGCGATGGCGAAGATGCCGGCGTTGAGCAGGGCGAAGTAGCTGAACAGCGCGACATGGCTGCCACCGCCGGTGGACGCCAGGATCGGCGCGGCAAAGCCGCCCAGCGCGGCAGCTGCGGCAAGGCCCACGGCGTCCTGCAGGATGGCGAGGATCGCGGAGAACAGGGTGACCGCTACCAGCAGCACGAAGCCGGCCTTCGGGTCGATCAGCACTTCGCCATGGTTCATCGCCGGATACAGCTTGATGCTGGCGAACACCGTCAGGTAGAGCACGGCTACGCCGGTTCCCTGGAGGATCAGCGCATAGGCCGGGCGCCGGTGGCGCAGCCACCAGCCGAGTCCGAGCAGCGCCAGCGCGGCTGCGGCGGTGCCGATATACGGCCCCTGCGGCGGCATGGTCATGCCCTCGGTGGCGTAGCGCAGCAGGAAGGCCAGGCCGAGGAACAGCAGCACCACGCCGACGCGCAGCACGGTGTTGCCGCCCAGCAGCCAGTCGCGGGCGGCGCCGAATGCGCGGTCGAACAGCGAGGGA
>NZ_JBGLYK010000209.1:0-9882 GCF_047304025.1 Pseudomonas sp. Pseusp97
CGCCCGCCCTGTTCGAAGCGGCCCTGTGGATCGCCGCCGAGCACGAACCGCATCTGCCGCCGGATCAGGCCCAGCGCTTGTTCGACTCGCTGGCGCACCAGGTGGCCGTGGCGCTGCCCCAGGGCACCGGCGATGCGGAGCGCGCGCAGTTCCTGCTGCGGCGGTTGAGCGAATTGGGCTTCGCCGAGGACGACCAATACCCGCTGCACCCGCGCGCCGCCCTGCTCCCCCAGGTGCTGCAGCGCCGCCACGGTCAGCCGCTGTCGCTGGCGCTGATCGCCCTGGAAATGGCTCGGCGCAACGGCATCACCCTGGTGGGCGTGAACTTCCCCGGTCGTTTCCTGCTGCGTGTTCCGGGCGCCGATCACCTGCTCGACCCCGCCACCGGCCGCCGTCTCTATACCCGCGACTGTCGCGACCTGCTGGCACGGCAGATGGGCCCCGGCGCCGAGCTGTCCGCCGAGCACCTGCGCACCGCCAGCGCCGCCGATATGTTGCAGCGCCTGTCGCGCAATCTGCGGCAACTGCATCTGGCTGCCGGGGAACCGCTGGCGGCGCTCAAGGATGCCCAGCGCGTGCTGGAACTGGGGCCGCCCAGCGCCAGCGATCACCTCGCCCGTGCAGACCTCTACCACGTACTGGACTGCCCGCAGGCGGAGCGCTACGACCTGGAGCGCGCCATGCTGCTCAGCGACGATGCCGCCGAGCAGATGCGCCTGGCCCAGCGCCTGGCCGAGATCAGCGTGCCGCCCAAGGCACTGCACTAGCCTCAGACTTTCAACAAGCCGAGTTCCTTGGCCCGCGCCACCGCCTGGGTGCGACGCTCCACGCCGAGCTTGCCGTTGATCCGGCGCGCATGGGTCTTCACCGTGTGCAGGGAAATGTACAGCCGCTCGCCGATCTCCAGGTTCGAACAACCGCGGGCGATCAGCTCCAGCACCGAGAGCTCGCGCAGGCTCAGCAGATTGTTCGGGGCCATCTCGCCCGCGTTGGGGCGAAGGCCGAACAGGCCGGGCTGGCGGCGCTGGGTTTCGCGCAAGGAGGAAATCAGGCCGAAGCGCTGCGCCAGGGCCACGCCCTCGTCCAGCGAGCTGCGCGCTTCGTCCAGGTTGCCGCAGATGAATTGCGCCTCGGCCAGTGCCAGCCAGACTTCGCAGGCCAGGGTATTGCGGCCTTGGCGCAACAGCTCGGGCAGCAGGGCCTGCAGGCGCTGCAAGGCGGCGTGCACGTCGCCGTCGTAGAGTTCGGCCAGCGCCAGCAGATGCTCGACCCGCAGGATCTGGTCCGGCGCCGCCGCCGGCGGGCTGAGCCGATCGGTGCGGTAACGCGAGGCGACGCGCTGGAGGATTTCCCGTGCCGGGCCGGCGCGGTGCAGACGCAGGTGCAGCGCGCCGCTGGCCAGCAGCAGCGGGCCGCGATAGATCGGCTCCGGCACATGTTGCAGCTGCATCAGCCGTTCGACTTCGAGCAGGCGGCTGAAGGCACCGTCGGTGTCGCCGTCCAGCGCATCCAGCCAGGCCATGCCGGTGAAACCGTAGATCAGGCTCGGGTCGTGGCTGCGGCGGGTTTCGTTGAGGCCGGCGATGAACAGCTCGCGGGCCTCCTCGTCGCGGCCCTGGCGCAGGCACAGCCAGCCCCGGCGCAGCGCGACACGGCCGGCCATGGCGTTGCAGGTGATGCGCATCTCGTCGAGGTATTCCTGCACCCGCGCCAGCAGCGCGTCGGCGCGTTGCAGTTCGCCGCGCTGCTCCAGCCATTGGGCGCGGTCCAGTTCCAGCAGCGCTTCGAAGGTGGTGCTGCCTTGCAGGCGTGCGCGCCGCAATGCTTCGCGGTTGATCAGCCGCGCCTCGGCCAGGCGCCCTTCGGCCTGCGCCTGCTGGGTCAGGGCGGACAGGCAGATGAGGGTCTGCGCCCAGGCATCCTCGGGCAGGTGCGCCAGCGCCTCGCGCAGTTGCTCGCGGGAGCCGGGCAGTCCGCGCGCGTGGGTGAGCATGCCGTTGAGCCCCTGCCACTGGGCGACCAGCGCGCGCTGACGGTGTTCGCCCGGCATCGGCAGGAAGCGGTCGAAACCGGTCAGCAGAGCTTCCACATCATCCAGGCGCCCGACGAACAACAGCGTCCAGGCGTTGAGGATGAGCAGGCGCGGGGTGCTGCACAGCAGCTCGTCGGGCAGCGATTCGCGCAGTTGCAGCACCCGTTCGACGTTGCGACCGTGCAGCAGCTGTTCCTCGGTCAGGCGTTGCAGCAGGCTGGCGGAAACGTCCGGCTGCTCGGCGTACAGCGAATGCTCGAAAGCCGAGTGGATCTCCCCGCACTGGGTGAACCACTGGCAGGCGCGCCGGTGCAGGGTCGCCGCCGGCCAGCGTGACAGGCTGGCCAGCGCCGTTGCGACCATGGGCGCGACCTGGAACCAGTGCTGGGTGTTGTCCACCGCTTCGATCAGCACGCCCCAGGCCTGCAGGCCATCCAGCGCGAGGCCGGGTTCGTCGAACAGGTAGTCGCACAGTTCGCGATTGAAGCGGGCGATCTGCGCCAGGCCGCAGAGGGTTTCCGCCAGCTCCGCCGGCAGGCTCGCCAGGACTTCACGTTGCAGATAGTCCTGCAGCAGGCCGATGCCGGCAGCGGCCATCTGGGTGGCGCAAGGAGCGATGGAGTCGCTGCCCAGGCTGAGCAGGCGCAGGCGCACGCCGGCGAACCAGCCGTGGGTGGCTTCCTGCAGGGCCTGGCGCTGGGCCTGGGGCCACTCCAGGCCGGCGGTCTGCAGGTAGGCGTCCAGCTCGCATTGGGTCAGTGCCAACGCGTTGGCGCCCAGCTCCAGCAGTTCGCCTTCGAGCAGCAGACGGGTGAGGTTGCAGGCCGGGCGACGACGGCTGGCCAGCCACCAGCCGATCTGCGGCGAGGCCACGGCGAGCAGGCGGTCGAAACAGTCGTCGAGGGCGGGATCGGGGGCGCGGGGATAGTCATCGAGCATCAGCCAGACCGGCTCGCTGGCGTTCTCCAGCCAGGCGCACAGTGCTTCCTCGCCGGACCAGGGCACGCCCAGCGCCTCACCCAGGCGTTCGCAGAATTGCTCGGGAGAAAGCCCGCGGCCGCCCAGGCCCAACCAGACCACACGGGTGCCGGCTGGTGCCAGGCGCGCGCATTCGCTCATCAGCACCGTCTTGCCACAGCCGGGCGGCGCCACCAGCAGGCGCAGGCGGCATTCGGTGGCGCTCAGGCTGGCATGCAGCCGTTCGCGGGGCAGGTGCTGGCGTGGCAGCCGCGGCAGCGCCGCACCGTGCTGTGCAAGACTGTGCAGGGCGATTGTCGACATGGGCTTCTTCCGGCCATTTGCAGGCCAGACTATGCCCCTGGGCGGAGCGGGCAAAGGACCATCAGCCATACTCATGGTGCGGTATAGCGCAGGCCGCTCTCAGGCCCGCGCTAGAGAAGGCGCCGCATTGCCGGGCCGGAAAAAAAGAAACCCGGCATCCACGAGGAATGCCGGGGCCAAGGAGCGGGGTGTTACTCAGCGCACGCCGGTGTTACGCAGCGCCGCCGGGGTGAAGTCGGCCATGGAGGCCTTGTTGCCGAACACGTAGCCGCGCTTCTCCTCGTTGTTCAGACCGAAGGTCACGTAGCGCCCGGCGAGGATGTCGTACAGCGATTCGGCGGCGTAGCCGGTGGCGAGCTCGGTGTAGAAGGTCATCTCGTGGCCTTCGCCGACGCGCCACAATTGGCCGCGACCGTCATACAGCTCGGATACCGCGATCTGCCAGCTGTCCTCGTCGAGGTAGAAGTGGCGCTGGCCGTAGATGTTGCGCTCGCCGGACTTCAGGGTGCCCACCACTTCCCACACGCGGTGCAGTTCGTAACGGGTCAGGTCCTGGTTGATGTGGCCCGGCTTGACGATGTCGTCGTACTTGAGCTCCGGCGAGTTCAGGCGGTAGCTGTTGTACGGGATGTACATCTCGCGCTTGCCCACCAGCTTCCAGTCGTAACGGTCCGGGGCGCCGGAGAACATGTCGTAGTTGTCCGAGGTGCGCAGGCCGTCCGAGGCGGTGCCCGGGCCGTCGTACGCTACCTGCGGTGCACGGCGCACGCGGCGCTGGCCGGCGTTGTAGATCCACGCCAGGCGTGGCTCCTTCACCTGGTCCAGGGTCTCGTGCACCAGCAGGACGTTACCGGCCAGGCGCGCCGGGGCGGTTACCTGCTGCTTGAAGTAGGTGAGGATGTTGCCGGTCTTGCTGACATCCTGGTCACCCATGTTCTGCGGCACCGCAATCGACTCCTCGAAGCGGATCGGCGTGTAGCTGCCGTTGGTCTGCGGCACGACCTGCACCACCGAACGGGAGATGTTGCCGCCGTGGTAGCGGGTCAGGTGGTTCCACAGCGCCTGCACGCCATTCTGGGGCAGCGGGAAGGCGTAGTAGCGGCTCTTCTCGAAGTTCTCCAGGCCGTTGCCGTCGTTGATCGGCTGGACGAACTCGGCGCTGCGCTTGATGGCGGCGTAGATGTCGTCGGGCAGGGCGAAGGTGCGGTGGGTCTTGTACACCGGGATCTTGTAGGTATCCGGATAGCGCTTGAACATCGCCAGCTGGCCGGCGGAAAGCTTGTCCTTGTACTGGTCGACGTTCTGCGCGGTGATGGTGAACAGCGGCTTCTCGTCGGCGAACGGGTTGGAGAGGAAGCCCTTGGCGTCCAGCTTGCCGGCGGTGCGGGAGATGCCGCCGGTCCAGGCCGGGATGCTGCCGTCGGCGTTGCCTTCCTTCTGCGAGCCCATGGGCGTGAGGCTGGTGCCCAGCTTGGCCACTTCGTCGGCGGATACCGCCGCCATCACGCCGCAGGACAGCAGGCTCAGGGCCAGCGCGCCGCATTGGAGGATTCTTGTCGTTCTCATGTCGATTCCTTGAGCAGGCAGGTCAGAAGTTCACGCCGAAGCTGAGCGAAACGAAGTCCCGGTCGACGATGGTGTTGTAGTCGCCGCCGAAGAAGTTCGTGTAGTTCAGGCTCGCGGTGTAGGTGTTCTGGTAGTCAGCATCGAGTCCGACGCTGGCGGCCTTGCTGCCTTCGTTGAAGACCGGGCCGTAGCCGTGCACGTCATGGGACCAGGCGACGTTCGGTTTGAGGTTCACCCCGGCGAAGACGTTGTTGTAGTCCCAGATGGCGCGGCCGCGGTAACCCCAGGAGGACGAGGTGTAGAAGCCGCCGCTGCCGTATTCGTTACGCGCGGTGGCGTTCTCCGGCACGCCGTACACCGAGTCGCGACCGTAGCGCTCGCCGACTTCGTTGGTCATGCCGCCGACGTAGGTCACGCCGACTTCGCCCACCAGGGTCAGGCGGTCCGCGCCCATGGTCTGGTCGAAGAAGTGGGTGAAGGTGGTCTGCGCCTGGGTCACTTCCTTGCGGATGTAGCCGTGGTTGACCGCGTTGGCCTGGGCCAGCGCACCGGCGACACCACCACTGGCGAACCCACCGGCCACGGTGGTGGCGAGCAGCGGGGTCATGTCGGTGGTGTTGAGCTGCAGCGGCATGTTCGGCCGGTAGCTGATCTCGCCGTTCCACGCGGTGCCGGTGGGCAGGGTGGTGGAGAAGCTCAGGCCGTAGAGGCGGATGTCCTCGGGGTATTCGAGGAAGTAGCTGCCGCGTCCCAGCAGGATCGGCTGCGCCAGCGCCGATACGCGCAGGGCGTTGATGATGTCGGCTCGGCCGGCGTTCTGCATGCTCACGATGGGCGTGCGGCTGTGGTAGTTCATGGCGTAGGCGCCGTACTCCACGTCATCGCCCAGCCAGCGCAGGGCCAGGCCCCACTGGCCGGAATCGCGCGCATCGCGGTCGGCGCCGCGCGGCACCATCAGGCCTTCCTGGTTGACGGTGACGCCCATGGAGTTGAGCAGCGAGTGGATCCCCGGCGAGTTCAGGGTATTGAGCGTGGCCGGATCGAGGATGTTGTAGTTGGTGTTGCAACCGTCGGCGGCGACGTCGGTGGTGGAGAAGAAGGTGCCGCAGTTGTCCAGCACCGTCTGGTCCCATTCCAGCTGGTAGAAGCCCTCCACCGACAGCGCGTCGGTGACGCTCTGCGACAGGTAGACCATGTTCACCGGGATCAGGCCTTCCTTGATTTCCGAACCGGGACGGCGGAAGGCGGAGACGTCGATGGGGTTGATGGTGTTGATGCTGTTGCCGATGAAGGTGCTTTCACCCCAGCTCACCACCTGCTTGCCCACCCGCACGGTACCCGGCAGGTCGGCGACGGAATAGTTGTAGTAGCCGAAGGCGTCCAGCAGCTGGGCGCCGGAGGACTTGGCGCCTTCCTTGCGGCCGTCGTCGGAGATCTGCTTCCAGTCGGTGCTTTCGTCCTTCAGGCGGAAGTCGTACCAGTACTTGCCGCGGGTGAAGACGCCGAAGTCCCCGTACTTCAGCTCCAGGTCGTGGATGCCCTTGAAGATCTTCGAGAAGGTATCCCCCTTGCGGAAGTTCAGCCGGCCATCGTCGTTGGTCTGGGTCATGCCGTGGCCGCCGTTGGCGGCGCCGATCAGGTCCTGCTTCGGACTCTGGGTGCTCCAGCTGGCCCCCACGGACAGGCTGGAATCGAACTGCCCTTCGATCTCCCCGATATTGAAGTTGATTGCCTGAGCCTGGGTGGCGCATCCCAGGGCGACAGCAGTGGCGAGAAGTTGCGGTTGGAAGAATCCGCGCCTTGTTTTTGTTGTCATGCGGCTCTCCTGACGGTGTCTAGGTGCCGTTACCCTACTGAGCGACCTGACGGGGAGTAAGCGCTCCAAGGTGGTATTTGGCGTGTCGCCCGAAAGAGTGAATCCCCCTTCTAGGACGGCGCCTGGCGGGCGATATTGGCGCAGGCGATGACGGATCATCGAAACAATGGATAGTGGCCGATGCCTGTAAGTGCTTTGCCACTACCCGAGAAGCGCGGTCTGGGGCATTCTTAGCCCCCTATGCATGCCATCGACCAACGCCCGACCGACAGTCACCTGACCGAGCAGACCCGCGAGGTGGTGCTGCGCTACCACCAGTGCTGGAAGCATCGCGACCTCGAAGCGGTGCTCGCGCTGTATCACCCGCAGGTGCAGTACAACGACTTCTTCCAGAACCGCACGCTGGGCTACACCGACCTGCGCGACTACGTGCAGAGCACCATGCCCAGCCGCCCGGAAGAATTCCTCGACCACATCGACCGCATCCGTGTGGACGGCGACACCGCCTTCATCCAGTACCGCATCGCGGTGACGCTGAGCGGGCGCCTGGCGACTTTCCATTCCAGCGAAGCGATCACCGTGCGCGACGGCCTGATCTGGCGCATCAACGAATACGCCTCGGTGGTGCGCGAAGGCAGCGAAAGCCGGCCGCAATCGGTCGACCCGCGCCCGGCCACCAGCCGCCTGGGCCTCTCGCCGCGCCAGCTCAGCCAACTGGCCAGCGACCTGGAAGACTACTTCAGCAAGAGCCAGCCCTACCTCGCGCCGGACCTGGACCTGACCCAGGTGGCCACGGCCACCGGTTACACGCGCAACCAGATTTCCTACCTGCTCAACCAGGTGATGGGCCTGAGCTTCTACCAGTACGTCAACCAGACGCGCCTGACCCACCTGCTCAGCCAATTGCGTCCGCCGCTGCCTTCGCGGATCGACGAGCTGGCCTTCTCCGCCGGCTTCAACTCGCTCTCGGCCTTCTACCGCTGCTTCCGCCAGCAGACCGGCCAGTCGCCGCGCGAATACCTCAAGCGCCTGCGCGAGGAACAGCAGGAGGCCTGATACGCCCCTGCCGGCGGGTACGCGAGCAATCCTCGCGTACCCGCGCGCACGACAGAACCCCGCGCCAAATCTAGGCTTGCCGACATTCCCCCTTCTTCCTTTTGGAGTCGTCTATGTCGGCATGGCGTCATATCAGTCTGTGGATGAACCAGCTGGACGATGATCTCGTTCCGCGGCCGTCCCTGCAGGGCACCCTGGACGTCGATGTGGCCATCGCCGGCGCCGGTTACACCGGCTTGTGGACCGCCTACTACCTGAAGCTGCGCGCGCCGCAGTTGAAGATCGCCATCGTCGAGGCCGAGACTGCCGGCTTCGGCGCCTCGGGCCGCAATGGCGGCTGGCTGATGGGCAACATGCTCGGCGAAGACCGCCTGCTCGCCGGCCTGTCGCCCGAGCAGCGCCGCGCGTCCTACGACCTGTTGCACGACATTCCAGATGAAGTGGCCCGCGTGCTCGACCGCGAAGGCATCGACTGCGACTACCGCAAGGGCGGCGTGCTCTATACCGCCGCGCGCTACCCCGAGCAGGAAACCCGCCTGCGCGAATACCTCGCCCACCTGCACGCCGAAGGCCTGACCGAGGACGACTACCGCTGGCTGAGCAAGAGCGAGCTGGACGAGCAGCTGCGCATTCCCAGCTCGCTGGGCGCCATTCACACCCCACACTGCGCCACCATCGACCCGGCCAAGCTGGTCCGTGGCCTGGCCCGCGCCGTGGAGCGCCAGGGCACGCAGATTTTCGAGAAGAGCCGCGTCACCCACTGGGAGCCGGGCCTGCTGCGCACCGCCCAGGGCGAGCTGAAGGCCCACTGGATAGTGCCGGCCATCGAAGGCTACGCCGCCGACCTGCCGCCGCTGGGCAACTACCAGCTGCCGGTGCAGAGCCTTCTGGTTGCCACCGAGCCGCTGCCCGAGTCGGTGTGGGCGGAAATCGGTCTCGACAAGGGCCAGGCCTTCAGCGAATTCAGCCGCCAGGTCACCTACGGCCAGCGCACCCCGGACAACCGCCTGGCCTTCGGCGCCCGTGGCGGCTACCGCTTCGGCGGCAAGCTGCGCAACGACTTCAGCCTGACCGACGATGAAGTCGGCCTGCGCCGCTACCTGTTCAGCGAGCTGTTCCCGCAACTCAAGGACGTGCGCATCACCCACACCTGGGGCGGCAACCTGGGAATGTCGCGGCGTTTCCACCCGCACATGCTGATCGACCGCCGCAACGGCATCGCCCTCGCCGGCGGCTACGGCGGCGAAGGCGTCGGCGCCACCAACCTGGGCGGCCGCACCCTCGCCGACCTGATCCTCGGCCAGGACAGCGCCCTCACCCGCCAGCCGTGGGTGATCAACGACCGCAGCGTGCGGGAAGGCCTGCGTGGCTGGGAGCCGGAGCCCTGCCGCTGGCTGGGCTACAACGCCATCATCCGCAGCTTCGTGCACGAGGACGATGTGCTGGCCAACCCCCACAGCGCGCCCTGGCGCCGCCGGCTGGCCGAGAAGGTCGCCGCCAGCATGGAAAACCTGATGACCTGGAAGGTCGGCTGAAAGCCGGCTCGGCATCTGGACAGAAAGCAGAGAAAGCCCCACTGGAGCCCCGAATGAAACTGACCCACCTGAAGAACACCCTGCACGCCGAACTCGGCGAAGCCAACCCGGTCGCCGTGCCACTGGGCGAGCCGATCTCCGAGACCCGCGTGGAATCCATCGAGCGCACCGACCGCGTGGAAACCGGCATCTGGGAATGCACCCCCGGCCGCTGGCGCCGGCAGATCGTCGAGCAGGAGTTCTGCCACTTCATCGCTGGCCGCGGCACCTTCACCCCGGACGGCGGCGAGCCCATCGCCTTCCAGGCCGGCGACGCCTTCCTGCTGCCGCAGAACAGCCTGGGCATCTGGGACATCCAGGAAACCACGCGCAAGACCTATGTGATCATCGAGCGGGATTGATCTGCTGGTAGGTGTGATGTGCTAGCCCGGCGCCCGGGCCCGCCCCTCTCCCTACCCCTCTCCCTGAAGGAAAAGGCAGCCGTCTGCACTGTTTTACTTGTAGGAGCGGGGGGGGGGGGGGGCCCGGGTAAAACCCCCCCCCCCACCGGGGGGGGGGGGGGGGCGCGCGCGGGGCGGCACCCCCAAAAAAAAAAA